>JALWML010000049.1 GCA_027083915.1 Lysobacterales bacterium
GTATTTAACTTAAGCCTTTTTGGGTTTAACCAACATTCTTCCACGCATTTCCATGTGTAATGCATGACAGAACCACTGGCAATAGAACCAATGAACACCAGGACGGTCAGCTGTAAAGGTAATTGATGACGTTGCTTGTGGACCAATTTCCATAGCAATACCATAGTTCGCAATAGAAAAACCATGAGTCAAATCATCAATAGTATCACGATTACTGACATAAACAGTGACTTCATCACCTTGATTAACGGTGAATTTCTCCATACCAAAATTTGGCGCGATAGAAGTCATGTAAACACGAACCTTGTTGCCATCTCGAATGATTTTATTTTCATTTTCAATATTAACACCATCTTTTTTAGCTTGAACTATGGCTTCAGCAAACATTGGGTTGTCACGTTTCCAAATGTTATCAGGGTTAACAATTGAAGATTTGACGATTATACAGTCATGTGGCTCAGCAAATGTTGGACCGTCATGAACAACCTTCATGGTGTCGCCAGAGATGTCAATTAATTGATCATTTTCTGGTTTTAATGGACCAACATTGAGGAATCTATCTTTGGAGAATTTATTCAAAGATACCAACCACTTACCATCGGCTTCTTTGGTTTCACCCATTGATGTGTGGTTATGGCCTGGTTGATAGTGTACATCAAGTTTTTGTTCGATATAATTAACTTTTTTACCAGCATAGGATTCAATCGCTTTAGCAATATTCCACTTAGCCATTTGAGAGTCCAAGAATAAAGTTGTGTAAGCATTACCACGACCATCAAAGGCTGTATGTAAAGGGCCTAAACCAAGTTCTGGTTCTGCAACCACAGTATCACGTGGTTTGATTTTGTCAGCAAATGCATCAGGAAGTTTTTTCACATCAATAACAGTCACAGTTGGTGACAATTTACCATTTATCATCAAGTGACGTTTGTCAGGTGCCATGTTACAACCATGAGGAGAGTTTGAAACAGGAACATAACGTGTAAACGGTGATTTTGCCGCTTTTGTTCCGTCAACGACAGGTACGCCTTGAATCATTTTAGCTTTACCAGCTTTAACGGCTTTTTCAATGGCTTTGATGTCAAAAATAACGGCGTGATCTTGCTCTGAAGAAGTCATTTCAGCTAAATTCACCCCTTCTTCTGAATTATAGCAAGTAGAAAATGCATACAAACCATCATAATCACAATCACAGTTATCCAAGTTACCACTAACAATAACTTGCCAAGCAATTTTCATGGTATCGCCATCGATTGCAGTAAAGACAGAGTGGTACTTTGTTGGGTCATCTAAAATAATGCCATCATTTGGGATAGGTACACGGTGTTCACCATTAGCAAAAACATAACCTGTGCGAGGGTATTTTTGTGGACGCAAACCATGGATATCGGCAGCATTTGGAATTTCAATCATTTTGTCACATTTCATGAATTTCAAATCAATACGCGCAACTCGGGTATTGAGTTTGTCATTTATAAACAAATAACGACCATCATAAGTGCCGTCTGTAAAAGACATATGTGGATGATGTAAGTCACCATTTTGCCAAACTTCACCTTTATCTTTTAGGTATTCTTTAGTTGCTGGCAACATGCCATCAGTCATTATTTTCTTCGACTCATTTGTTTGTCCCCAACCAGTTGCACTACAACGGTTAAAGACAGGGATGCGCACTAGTTCACGCATAGATGAAATACACA
>JALWML010000050.1:0-764 GCA_027083915.1 Lysobacterales bacterium
GGCTAGACCCGTGGCATCTTTGGCATGAATGATGCGGTTAACCGAATGCGCGGCTTCTTTGCAACGAGCGAGTTGATTATCTTCTTCATCAAAGGTAATGTGTAATTTATCCAACAACAAATAATCAATCGAATCCGCCCCTTTTTCAGCCAACAATTCAACTGCCTGCGGATTGCACAAGCCAGCACCTGCTGCCATGATGTCCTTAATCAATAATTGTTTGCTGTCATTTGTGCCTTTATAAACGATTCCACCTTGTGCTCGTTTAGTGTTTGAATCATTAATATCCCAAGCGCGAGTGATAACAGTTGAGGCTATATTTTTCTCGGCTAACTCAATTGCAGCGGATAAACCAGCAATGCCTGAACCAATAATCAGGACTTTTGTTTGGTGGAGTTCTTCAAACATGGGTTACTTATAGATAAAATCAGAATTATAACAGGTATTTTGCCTACTTATTAAAACTTGACTAAAATACGATGCATCGTATAAAAATCCAAACTATTATACGATAGGTGCGATTTTAGTATGCAAAGAAGTCATACGAACTTATTCGAATCAGCCACTCAACAAACACCTTAAATGGTTTCAAAATAAACCCAAGCTCGCCATGCCTTTCAAGTGGTCATGGATTTGCCCTTTGTCGATGCCAATTGCTTTGCACACATCCAACCCATAAAAGAGCCTGTTGAAAGCTTGTTGATGCAGTTGGTATAATGAATTTTTTTAGTTATGAAACTACTACTAAATAACATTGATAAGAC
>JALWML010000050.1:774-1699 GCA_027083915.1 Lysobacterales bacterium
TATTGGACGAATAGTTTTACAAAAATACTAAATCAAAAACCATTAAAAATATTTTTTAGGAATTCAAAAATGACAAGTACCCAACAACGAGCCGAATTACAACGCCAAATTTGGCAAATTGCCAACGATGTGCGTGGCTCTGTCGATGGATGGGATTTTAAGCAGTATGTCTTAGGCACTTTGTTTTACCGCTTCATTAGCGAAAACTTTGCCGCCTATATTGAAGGCGGTGATGACAGCATTAATTATGCCAAACTTGATGACAGCATTATCACCGCAGAAATCAAAGTCGATGCCATAAAAACCAAAGGTTATTTTATTTATCCTAGCCAACTGTTTAGTAATATTGCAGAAAATGCCAACAATAACGAAAACCTTAATACCGATTTAGCCACCATATTTTCAGCTATTGAAAGCTCTGCCAATGGTTATCCATCTGAAAATGACATTAAAGGCTTGTTTGCTGATTTTGATACCACCAGCAACCGCTTGGGTAATACGGTTGTTGATAAAAACACCCGATTAGCCGCTGTACTCAAAGGAGTAGCAGGGCTTGGTTTTGGTCAGTTTCACGAAAACAAAATTGACTTATTTGGTGATGCTTATGAATTTTTAATCTCAAACTATGCAGCCAATGCAGGTAAATCAGGTGGAGAATTTTTCACACCGCAAAGTGTCTCTCGGTTAATTGCACAATTGGCAATGCACAAGCAAGAGCGGGTGAATAAAATTTACGACCCAGCTTGTGGTTCGGGTTCATTATTATTACAAGCAAAAAAACATTTTGATGCCCACATTATTGAAGATGGCTTTTTTGGTCAAGAAATCAATCATACCACCTACAACCTAGCTCGTATGAATATGTTTTTGCACAACATCAACTACGACAAATTCAATATAGCATTAGGCAACACCTTAATAAACC
>JALWML010000051.1:0-1114 GCA_027083915.1 Lysobacterales bacterium
ATGATTCTGTCAAGTTAGCAAAAAATACAAATATTGAACTTGGAGCCTTCTCTACTGAGATCATTTCATTTAAAGATGTTGCTTTGCCTGCAATGAAAATGGCACAAACCATTAATTATGCGCTTCAATGTACTGCACATTACAACAAAGGAAGCGAATACATGGCTAAAGACTCTGTATTACACTTAGTCCCAGCAAGTCAAAACAAATACCGATAAATAAGAAACACTTATAAAATACTGGATTTTCCAAATTTATTTTTGAGAACTTCAGCAAATAAGTGCGTTCCTTTTTTTACAGAATTTGTCCACTGTGTACCAGCTTCCTCATTAGCATTATCACTAATAAACTTATAAGCCTCGAAAGCCACATGATGATGCTTGCAAACTTTCATTAAGGCATAGGCTTCCATATCCACCAAATCAATTTCAATACCCAATCCATCAAGTTGTTTATTGGCATCAGTTATAAAACTGTCACTTGTTCCCAAAACAATGCCTTGTTTTTCAGGTAGTACCTCATTCATCAAAGGCGTAATACCACGTGGGAAATCCAAACCGCGAACATCCATGTCTGCTTGTACAAAATGTGCTACTTTATGTAATCCAATTAAATCTGTAATGCCTCCTGCCGTACCATAGTTGATGACCAGTTCTGGCGAATACTTCACAATCGCTTCGTACAATTTAATACAAGCATTAATTTTTCCAATTCCAGTATGAATCACAGGAGCAAATTCATTTAGACCCTCTGCCTCATCAGCTAATGCCGTAACAATTATATATTTCATGTTATTTTTTAAAAAAAAATGTCATCTTACACAAGTTTCAAACGTTATAATCAAACTATGTTAAAAAAAATCATAAATGTCATATTATCACTGATCCTTATTTCGATGCTTGCTCAGTCATTTTTTTAAGCTATTTGAATGGGATATTGAATTCGGAGAACCCCAAAAAGTATGGGCAAAAATATCCACTGTAAAAGTGATTGAACATAAAATAAGAGTGGGCAACAGAGTTGGTATGTCTGCTAATGTTGGCAGTTATGAAAATTGGCGTGTGACTGCTACCTATGCTGATGGACGGTCTTCAACTTTTGATGTGCTTTTTGG
>JALWML010000051.1:1124-5288 GCA_027083915.1 Lysobacterales bacterium
GTCATATCCAGTGAATTATCCAATGGCAACATTGTTGCAAAATTAAATGTCGAACAATGGCGCTTTGGTACTGAAATTGGCTCTTGTTAAATAGCACAGCTCGGTTATAATGCCAGTAATCATCAATAACAATTATTCACATGAAAACAGCTTTAATAACAGGAGCAAATCGAGGTATCGGATTAGAAATTGCTAAACAATTGCTAGATAAAAACTACCACGTCATCGCAGCTTGTCGTCACTCCAGCTCAGAACTTGAGCAATTGGATTGCCAAGTTGAAACCAATTTTGATGTTGCTAATGAGGTTTCGGTCAAACAATTAGCCAATAAACTAAACGAGACAAAACTGGATTTAATTGTTAATAATGCCGGCATACTTGCCAGCATGGATTTAAACTCTTTGGACTATGATGCCATACGCCAACAATTTGAAGTCAACACTTTGGGGCCTTTACGAGTATCTGAAAATTTTATTTCTCATCTTTCAAAGGGTTCAAAAATTGCCATTATTACTTCTCGTATGGGCTCAATTGCCGATGGATCAGGCGGGCAATACGGTTATCGCATAAGTAAAACGGCGGTAAATATGGTGGGTAGTTGCCTAGCTCACGACCTTAAATCAAAAGGTATTGCCGTAGCTTTATTACATCCTGGCTATGTACGAACTGACATGACGGGCAATCAAGGCTTTATTGACACACAAAAATCTGCTAAAGGACTGATTCAACAAATTGAACAACTCAATTTAGAAAACACAGGTGGTTTCTGGCATACCGACGGAACTGAATTACCATGGTAAAGCATAGTTATTTTTTTAACCGAGCTTTAGTTGCAGAACAATGGCATAAAAATGTTCGCGCTACCGTTGATGACAATGGATTATTCGCAGAAATAAGGATTGATGCAACTCCTCAAAGTAGCGACACGCAATTGGACTGTGTTATTCCAACCCTGCCCAATTGCCATTCACATGTTTTTCAACGCTGTATGGCAGGTTTGACAGAATATAAAACATCCGACAATGATAGTTTTTGGTCATGGCGTGACTTAATGTACCAATATGCTAATCAAATCGATGCTAAACAACTCTATCACATTGCCAAATACACCTATAGTGAAATGCTTGAAGCTGGCTATACTTCGGTATGTGAATTCCACTACATTCACCGTGAATTAAACGATAGTAGTAACACAGAAAACATGTCTTTAGCCCTAATCAAAGCGGCACATGAAGAGGGTATTGCTCTGACTTTATTGCCTGTTTTATACACTCAGGCTCATATTGATGGCACAAAATTATCCGACCTGCAACAACGATTTCATCTCACCACAGATGAATATATTGCCTTGTACAAAAAACTAGAAAAACAACTCTTTGCCCAACAAAACATGGGAATATGTTTTCATTCTCTTCGTGCAGTTTCATTAGAACAAATGCAAAGGGTATTAAAATCACTGGATAAAGGACAACCTATTCATATTCATATTGCAGAACAACAAGCTGAGATTGAACAAATTCAACACCACACACAGCTGCGACCAGTTGAGTACTTGTACCAAAATTTTGAGGTTAATAACAACTGGTGTCTAGTACATGCCACTCACCTCAACCAAAAAGAAATCAAATTAATTGCTGATTCAAAGGCCGTTGTAGGTATTTGTCCACTAACAGAAGCCAACTTAGGCGATGGAGTCTTTGCCTTACCAGAGTTTTTGCAACAAAAAGGAAGGCTTGGTATTGGTTCAGATAGCCATATATTAATCAACCCTTTTCAAGAAATACAAATGCTAGAATATTCACAGCGACTGCACAAGCAACAACGCGTAATAGCAAGCACAGCAAACAACCCACATGTCGGCACATTACTCTGGACAAAAGCTGTTAGAGGTGGCGCACAAGCTTGTCAATTACCTGTGAATGGCATACAAATTGGACAACAAGCTAATTGGATTAGTCTTGACACAAGCCACCCTTCTTTGGTCAATTTGTCAGGAGAAAAATGCTTGGATTCAATTATATTTGCCGACAATCAAATCCCTTACCAATCCTACTTAAAAGGAGAAAAAATCACACCAATGCATCAAAGCATCAAAGAAAACTATAAAAAAACATTAAAATCACTCAGAAACTAAGTTTTTTACTTTTTTTTTGTTATCATAGCGGGTCGCATAATTATGCATAATACTATTGATATTTAGGAAAAAATAATGGCAAGAGTTACAGTTGAAGATTGTTTAGAATTTGTTGAAAACCGCTTTGAGTTGGTACAATTAGCCGCCAAACGTGCACGTTTAATTGCTAATGGTCAAGCACCCTTGGTTGAAGAAGAGAATGACAAGCCAACGGTTTTGGCATTACGTGAAATCGCAGCCGGATTAATGACAACTGAAAAACTAAAAGAATTAGAACTAGAGCAAAAACGAGTTCAAGAATTAGATGAATGGAACGCTGCTGCTGAAGAACAAGATTCACAAATGATCTAGATTTCTATGTGTATAGCTTTTCACACAAAAGACAATAGTAAGTCGTGACTGAAGAAACCACAGTCACGACTATACTTGCCCATCCTGCAGTATTATCTGCACAAAAATCACTCACCAATTTAACCAGCAACTATTTAAAGCCCAATGAACAATTGATTCTTTCAAAGGCTATTAATTATGGTGCTAAAGCCCACAGGAAACAGTTTCGTAAATCAGGCGAACCCTATATCACACATCCAATTACCGTTGCGGCAATACTTGCCAAGCACCAGTTTGATATTAATACTTTGTGTGCAGCCATATTACATGACACGATTGAAGATACCGAAGTTACCGAGAAAGACTTAAAAAAACGATTTAATCGCACCGTCGCCTATTTAGTACAAGCCGTCACAAAACTAGATAAGTTAAAATTTCGCAACTTACATGAAGCCCAAGCAGAAACATTTGTCAAAATGCTTTTTGCCATGGCAGAAGATGTCCGCGTCATTATCATCAAACTTGCCGACAGGCTACACAATATGCGTACAATCGCTGCCATGAGTGAAGCCAGTCGTAAAAGAATTGCCAGAGAAACCCTTGATGTCTATGCACCAATTGCTGAGCGATTAGGACTCAAGTCGATTCAAGAAGAAATGGAAGATCATGCATTTTCAGCTTTACTTCCAAACATTTCTGAAAAAATAATAAAAAATGTCAATGAGTTATCAGGCAATAGAAAAAAAGCCATTGAAAAAATTCAAAAGAAAATATCCAAAGCTTTGTTACATTCTGGACTCACGCCAACGGTAGATGGCAGGCAAAAATCAATCTACAGCATCTACAAAAAACAGAAAAGAAAGAACCTTAAGTTCGAACAAATCCATGATGTTTTTGGTATACGAGTTATCGTTAAATCCGTACAAGATTGCTATATTGCCTTAGGGGTTATTCATGGATTATACGCTCCCCGTGAGCATAGTTTCAAAGACTATATCGCTGTCCCAAAATCTAATGGCTATCAATCCCTACATACCTTAGTAACTGGTCCTTATGGACTGGCAATTGAAATACAAATTCGCACCGATGAAATGGATAAAGTCTGTGAATCAGGTGTTGCCGCTCATTGGATGTATAAAAATGAAGACCATAAAAATGATAAAAGATTAACCCTTGCTCGTAATTGGCTTGGTAGCCTACTGCACTTACAAAAAAATACTGGCAGTTCACTCGAATTTTACGAAAACATGAAAAAGGATTTAGTCACCGATGAAATCTATGTTTTTACTCCCAGAGGTAAAATTATTCAATTACCCTTAAATTCAACTGTGTTAGATTTTGCCTATGCCATTCATACCAAAGTTGGTTCTCATGCAGTAGCCTCCACTATTAATGATAAGCCAGCCTCCTTGAAACAAAAACTACACACAGGGCAAACAGTGAACATCATCACCGATGACAAGGCTTCTCCTAAAACAGAGTGGCTTCAAATAGTGACAACAAGTAAAGCGCGTACCGCTATCCGTCAAGCACTTAAACAAATCAAGGATGAGGATGCTATTTTTGTCGGGCATCGCATGCTCGATAGAGCTTTAGACACCTATGGTTATTCATTTGATTCATTAGACAAACGCTCGATTAAACGTGTATTAAAATACTACAAAAAAGAAAGCATGGATGAGCTTTTGAAATCATTTGCA
>JALWML010000051.1:5298-7806 GCA_027083915.1 Lysobacterales bacterium
ATTTGCACTTGGGGAATTATTACCTTCAATTGCAGCCAAAAAATTATTACCTTTACTTAAGCAAAGAGGTATTGGAAAATCCTACTCACCCAAAGAAGCTCTTTCTATAACAGGAAAAGAAGGATCAATAATCAATTACCCACACTGTTGTGAACCCATTGTTGGCGATGAAATAGTCGGTTATTTAAGCCCTGCAAAAGGTATAGTTGTGCACCGAAAAAACTGTGCCAACTTAGAAGAGCTAGAAAAAAGCCCCGAACGCATGGTAGTGATGAATTGGGATTTAGAACAAAAAATGATGTTTCAAACCACTATCCAAATGGATGTCATCAACAAACAAGGCGTTTTAGCCAAACTAGCCAGCGTAGTGGCGGACAACCATGGAAACATTGAACGTTTCGAACAAGTTGATCGAGATGGAAACTATTCAGGACTAGAGTTTCACTTAAGTATCACTGACACCGATACGCTCAATAATATTTTATACAAACTAAGACAGTTGCCCGAAGTCTTAAAAGCCAATAGGAAAGAATTCAAATGAGAAAAATTATCCAAACAGAAAATGCGCCAAGTGCAATAGGAACGTATTCACAAGCCGTTGTACACAATGGCGTTTTATACACTTCAGGACAAATTCCTATTGACCCAAAAACAGGAGAGATGCTAGAAGACGACTTTTCCAAACAAACCCATCAAGTCTTCAATAACCTGCATGCTATAGCCATTGCGGCTGGTACAAGCCTACAAAACACCTTAAAACTTAATATTTATGTACAGGACTTATCGTATTTCGCCACATTAAATGCTATTATGTCTGAATACTTTGAGCAACCCTACCCTGCACGAGCAGCAATTCAAGTAGCAGGATTACCAAAAAATGCCATGGTAGAGATGGATGCAATAATTGCAATATAGTGTAAAAGTATAGAAAATTTTAAAAATTAGAGAGAAATATGAAAAAAACCAACCAAACCTTATTAATATTTATTCTGCTTTCATTAGCCAGCTTAGGCAATGCAAAGGACACAGTTAATGACATGTATATAATTACATTAAATCTTGATGGACTAGTACAATATGAAGGTGGAATAAATGACATGGAAGCAACAGCACCCTCATTAACTGGAGCTAGAAAACTAGATACCAAATCATCAGCTGCTCAAGAGTATTTGCAATATTTAAAAAGCAACCTGTCAGAGGTTAAATCACAAATAGAGTCTCTAATTAATCGACCTTTAGGGAAAACATTTGATTATTATTATGCGAATTTTGGTATGGCTGTTCACTTAACTCCTTCTGAAGTTGAACAATTAAGACAAATTGATGGAATAATAAAAATTGAAAAAGATAAACAATATGAACTAAACACAGATGCTGGCCCTACATTTATTGGTGCAGATACTTTGTGGAGTGGTTCAGCCATGCCTAGCAACTTGCCAAACAAAGGTGAAGGTATCGTAATTGGAGTGATTGATACAGGTATTAACATGGATCATCCATCATTCTCTGATGTTTCCGAGGATGGTTACGATTTTGCTTCGGCTAACCCATTAGGAGCTGGAAACTTTGTTGCTGGATCTGCCTGTAATGCTACTTTTATTTGTAACAATAAACACATTGGTGCATGGGACTTTGCTGATGATGGCGTCAATGAGAGTGATGGGCCTGAAGACTCAAATGGTCATGGATCACACACAGCAAGTACAGCAGCTGGAAATACAATTACTGCGCCAATGGGGGGCTTTACCTCTATAGATGGAACAATATTAGATGCGCCAAGTATATCAGGAGTAGCACCACATGCTCATATCATTAACTATGATGTTTGTATTGATTCTTGTTCAGGGGCAGCTATTACAGCGGCTATTAATCAAGCCATTGCTGATCAAGTTGATGTAATTTCATATTCAATAAGTGGTGGCACATCTCCTTGGAGTACAAATGATGGTGATAGATTATATCTTGATGCTGTTGCTGCAGGAATTATGGTCTCAACATCAGCAGGAAATACCAATGCCACTATTACTAATCCAGTAGGACAAGTAAATCACAAAGGGCCATGGCTACTTTCTGTGGCTAATTCAAGCCATAATAGAACGACAAAAAACCAAGTTGCAATTACACAACCAACACCAGTTCCTACTAATATTACTGATATATATGGATTATTAGGAGTTGCCAACAATTTTGCAGGGGATGTAAATGCTGACCTTTTGTATGCGGGAAATGTAGAAGCCGGCAATCAAGAAGCTTGTAACCCATTCTCAAATAATACTGCCTTTACTGGAAAGATAGCTTTAATAATTCGAGGTTCATGTAACTTTTCTGCAAAAATAGACAATGCAGAAGCCGCTGGTGCTATAGCTGCAATTATTTATAACGGAGCCTCTGATCTTCCCATCGTTATGGGTGGTATTGAGACGACAAATATCCCAGCTCTCATGATTGGATTAGCCGATGGTGATGCAATTGTAAACTTCATAAACTTGTACGATTAAAACCATCATA
>JALWML010000052.1 GCA_027083915.1 Lysobacterales bacterium
GTTCTTTGGTTTCTGATGATTTATATGTATTGGCTTGTATGCGTTATATCGAAATGAACCCTGTAAGAGCCCACATGGTAAAAGCACCACAAGATTATAAATGGTCTAGCTATCATTCCAATGTCAGAGGTGCTAATGACCCTGTGATTTCTGAGCATATTAGTTATAAAGCTTTAGCAAGAAGTAGAAAAAAACAGCAGGAAACTTACCGCGATTTATTTTTAGAACATTTGGACGAAAAGATACTCAGTGATATTAGAAAATGTGCACAAACTGGAACACCGCTTGGTAATAATAAAAAGGGTACTGACCCCTTAAGCTTAGTAAGCTTAGTAAAATTGGCACAGTTAAAGTGGACGAATTTATGGTGGTAGAGTCTTATGCCAAAGTTCATCATATTGTTTCCAATATAGTTGGCGAATTAGCTGAAAACAGCAGTTATTACGATGTTATTAAAGCAACATTCCCAGGAGGGACAATCACTGGCTGTCCAAAGATACGATGCATGCAAATCATTGATGAGTTGGAGGATGCACCACGCGGAGCTTACACAGGATCAATGGGCTACCTAACCGATGATGGAAGAATGGATTTAAATATTCTCATCCGTACATTCACACTTTCGCACAACAACTTAAGCTTTCATGCCGGCGCGGGTATAGTCTATGATTCGGTTGCCGAACAAGAAGCCGAAGAATCGATGCACAAAGCGCAGGGGTTAATCAATTCCCTTTAAGTTTTTTTCACAATCCTTTGGGTTGAAATCTGGATTGAAACCATGTTCTCGCACGGTATTATATACTTTGAATGCGAGGTTTTCACTGGCTTGTCCTTCTCCAAACTCTATTGCATCTAAAAGGTATTGTTTGGCATAGACAGGGTTTGTCATCTGAGCAATAATCATTTCTTGGGATTGTGAATAACATGATGCTTTGTGATAAGACTTAGTGCCATATCTGTTAGGCTCAGTTGTGCCAGAAATTTTTCGTGAAATGGAGTTAGCAATGAGTTGACCAATAAATGTTTTATCTGTCTTTAAAGTTTTAGCCACTTGCTGACACTGCTCAAAATACAGGTTATCCATACAGTAAATAGTGAAATTTCTGTACGATATTGATTGTGCCATCATTATGGCAGTTGCCAAAATATAGGGAAGCGCTTTTTTAGAATCTTTAATGAAGTTTTTGCTAAATAAGCCTTTTTCGATTAGCCTTAATGCTGTTATTTCAGTTAATAATTCAGCATCACTTTCTTCATTCTGAGGTAATAAGGAAGGGTTTTTGTCATTAAATATGCTAATTTGATCAGATAGTACTAAAGATAATTCAAATAAAAAAGAATTGGAGTAAGTGCTTTGGCGACTAACCAAGTCCAACCACTCAAAATCTTTTTGGTCATTTTTTGTATCGTGTAGTGCATTAACATAAGTCATTATGTTTTCAGGGTCTACTTGTTGATGTATTTGGTGAATTTGTTTTTTGTGGCACCAAACTTCTATTTTTTCATCTGAATGGCATAAGTTGTCGGCTAAAAATAAGATCTGTTCATCGGATTCTATGGTTATTGTTTTGGTTAAAACTTGTTTAATGGCCTTAATGTCTTTTTCATCGCCTGATAAATAAGTTGAATAGCCAATTAACTGAACTTTGGGTGATGAGTTATTACGTAAAAAAGTATAGAGGGCTTGGTTGTATGC
>JALWML010000053.1 GCA_027083915.1 Lysobacterales bacterium
CAATAGTGGTGGTAGTGATGCCATGTCCGGTGGTTCATTCACACTAAAATCCAGTATTGGACAAGTCGATGCCAGTAGCGCAATGACTGGTGGAACATTTGCATTAAGTGGTGGTTTTTGGCATTCAATAGAACCTGTAACTTTAATAGAAACAATTTTCAACAACGGTTTTGAATAGGAGCAAATCATGAAATTTAGAACAACTTTTTTAATCGTACTATTATTCATTAGCAGCAGTGCATTGTGTGTACCTGTGGGTACTGGTTTTAGCTATCAAGGAGAATTAAATGATGGAGGTAATCCTGCCAATGGGAATTTTGACTTTATCTTCTCACTTTTCCACTCAGAAACGGGTGGTTCACTAATAATTTCCATACCTGTCTATGGTGTCACTGTCACCAATGGGCTTTTTACCATCCAAGACATTGCCTTCAATAGCAGCTATTTTGACGGTCAAGCCCTGTGGATGGAAATAAATGTCAGAACATCTCCATCAGGTAGTTATACAACTTTAACTCCTAGACAAATCATTCAATCAGTGCCTTATGCCGTGCAAGCTGAATACTTATCGGGAACAGGAGCATCAACAAATGACATCCTACAATTTGATGGTTCTGATTGGATTCCTTCAAGTGCTGCCTTATCACCTTGGAGCAAAGTGGGTACCAAGGTTTCTTATACAGGAGGGCGTGTTGGTATTGGAACCACGAATCCGAACTCAACTTTACATATTTCTTCAACTGCTAGTGACGACCCATTTCGTGTACAAATTGGCAGTGCAACTAAATTTGTGGTGAAAAACAATGGTGGCATGAGTATTGGTGTCAATGCTGCTCCTCCTAACAATGGACTATATGTTCATGGAGATGCTAAACAAGATGCCAACTCAAATGGAATGATAAAGTACCTTGTTTATGCATTCTGTACAGATGGAACCATTGGAGGAGCATTTACAGGGCCTTCTCTAATCAATCGTTCAGTAAATAATGTCAATAGTGATTCGATTAGCATTGCCAATGGAGCTAATGATGGAGAATGTGTCATCACCTTCCCATCCAATATTTCTTCTCGCTTTTGGCAAGCATCTGTAACAGGAGTAGACCCTAACCGAGGAGCTCATTGTACTGAGAATACTTCCACAAGCTTACGTTGTTATGGAGTTAAACTCAGTAATGGCAACCGAGAAGTGGTTAATCTTATGTTAACAGTCTATTAACTTTCCATGCGCTAGTGGATCTATCCCAAAATAATGCGCTACAGTCTGTCCCATATCGGCAAATGAATCGCGGTTGCCGATATTTTTTGGCTTGATATTTTGTCCAAAAAACACTACTGGCACATGTTCACGCGTATGGTCAGTTCCTTTAAAAGTTGGGTCACAACCATGGTCGGCTGTTATCAAAGCGATATCATCTTCACCCATTAATTTTTCTAATTCTGGAAGGCGTTTATCAAACTCTTCTATGGCATTGGCATAACCTGCTATATTGCGACGGTGTCCAAAATGACTATCAAAATCAACAAAGTTAGCAAAAACAAGGGTTTTATCCCCTGCACTTTTGAGTTCAGCCAACATGGCATCAAATAACTCCATGTTATTTTTACCTTTAACACATTTGCTAATACCGCGACCAGAGAAAATATCATTAATTTTACCCACTGAGATAACTTTTCCACCTTGAGCGGATAGTTTAT
>JALWML010000054.1 GCA_027083915.1 Lysobacterales bacterium
TAAATCATTCCAAGGACGCCCTGATTTGCCTGTCTTTAAACGCCAGTTGTTCCCAGAACTAACCATCGGTGAAAAAGCCGACTATGGTACAACCGTACACGAAGATGATGATATTCGTTTATGGCACATGGACGATGAAGTCTTGATTGCTAGTTTCAAAACCAAAAAACACATTATCACAACAGGTGTTTTAGCAGGCATTCAAAAGGCTGTTAAAATTGCCGAAGACAATTATAAAGGATTAGTTGTTTGGCAAACCAGCGAACCATTTACCTTAGGAGCTAATCTTGCTCCTGCTCTTCAAGCGGTTGCCGAAGGAAGAGTTAATGAAGTTGAAGACCTTGTTAATACTTTCCAACAAACTTCGCAAACCTTGAGATTTTCAAAAGTCCCTACTGTTATCGCTGTTCGTGGTATGGCACTAGGCGGCGGTTGTGAATTTTCCATGAACGCCACTTCAGTTGTGACGGCATTTGAATCTTATATTGGTTTAGTTGAAGCAGGTGTTGGCTTGTTACCTGCTGGTGGCGGGCTTAAAGAAATCGCTAGGCGCACTTCAGAAGATTTTGAAACTGGTGATTTATACCCACAAATTGAGCACTTTTTCAAATTAGTTGCTATGGCACAAGTGGCAGGTTCTGGACTAGAAGCCAAAAAGTGGAAATTACTCAAACCGTGTACTGATGTTATTTTCAATACCCACGAAGTCTTATATGTCGCCAAAGAAAAAGTTAAATGGTTAAGTGCAAAAGGTTATCGTGCGCCAGCTGAAGATCAAAATATCCGTGTTTGCGGTCAAGCAGGTATTGCCAACATGAAAATGATTCTTGCTAATATGATGGCTGGTCGCATGATGAGTCCACACGATTATGAAATTGCGGTTCGTATTGCAACCGTTATTTCAGGTGGTGATGTCGATAGCGATTCACGTGTAAGCGAACAATATTTACTCGACTTAGAAAGAAAATTATTTATCGAGTTGATTCAAATGCCAAAAACACTAGCTCGAATCGAACACACTTTGAAAACTGGCAAACCTTTAAGAAATTAAAACCTCAGGAGAATATCATGAAAAAAGTACAAGAAGTTTATATCGTAGAAGCTGTTAGAACTCCTGTTGGTAAAGCACCAAGAGGCATGTTTAATAAAACCCGTCCTGATGATTTATTATCACACTGCATGTCAACTATGCTCGCACGTCACCCTGATTTTGACAAAAATGAAATTGGTGATGTGGTCATTGGTTGCGCCATGCCTGAAGGCGAACAAGGCATGAATATTGCCCGAATTGCTAGCCTTCTTGCTGGTATTCCTGACACGGTTCCAGCCATGACTATTAACCGTTTTTGCTCATCTGGTGTGCAAGCCATTGCTATAGCCGCACAGCAAATTGCCACAGGGCAAATGAGCTGTGCTATCGCTGGTGGAACAGAATCCATGAGCATGGTACCAATGATGGGTAATAAAGTTACCATGAATCCAAAAGTGTTTGAAGATGATAACATTGGTATTGCCTATGGTATGGGCATCACTGCAGAAAATGTGGCCGATCAATGGAAAATAACGCGAGAAGCACAAGATGAATTTGCTTACAACTCACATATGCGCGCTTTAAACGCCATAGAAAAAGGTTATTTTAAAGATGAAATCGTGCCTTACACCATCGAATCACGCACACCAGATTTAGCCAAAGCA
>JALWML010000055.1 GCA_027083915.1 Lysobacterales bacterium
GCCCCAGATGTTATATTGCCTCTAAATAGTATGGATGATGCAAACAGTGGAGCTGTTGCTATATATTTTAGTAATGTCAGTAACTTCGTTGTTGGAGGAGCATTAACCACAACAGATTTAATTGATGCATTGGTTTACGATTCTGGTCAAATAGATAATGTAACTTTAAAGACCTTATTAAATGCTGGACAAGCACAAATTAATGAAAATGGTAATTCTGCTGCGGCAAGTGAATCCAATGCCCGTTGTCCAAATGGTGGTGGAGGAGCGTTAAATACCGTAACTTATATGCAAGTATCACCAACAGCAGGTAATATTAATAATACCTGCCCAGTAACGCCTTATTATGCGACGGCGGATACGACTAATGCCGCAACTCTGCGAACTACCTTGCATGACATTATTAAAGGGCATACTTCTTACCCATACTCTTCAGCTGGCACAGACACATGGGAAATCTTATCTTTTGCAGATGAAGATCACAATGCATCAGTTGATGCCAATCCAAATGTGGCAGAAGCTGTATGGATGCTTTATAAAAATAATTCTTATACTTATAATGGTGGTGGACAGCAATCTTATAATCGTGAACACACATGGCCAAAATCATTAGGTTTTTCTAATCCAACTAATAATGCACCACGAACAGATGCTCATCACTTGATGATGTCAGATGCTGGATATAATAGCACTCGTGGTAATAAATACTATGATAACTGTAATCCAGCTAATGATGGAACATGTACTAATGCATCTTTACAAACCACTCAATACGATGGTGATGGTGATGGTGTAACTGAAGGTGGAAATACTGGTTCTACTTATCCAGGCAACTCAAACTGGACAAATGGCAGTGTTTTTGAAGCATGGAATTTCAGAAAAGGAGATGTAGCACGTGCCATGTTCTATATGGATGTGCGTTACGAAGGTCTAGGTGAGGTTGACTCTACAGGTACACCAGAGCCTGATTTAATCCTAACTAATGACCCAGGATTAATTCAAGCATCATCAGGTGGAACGGCTTATATGGGTATCTTAAGTACATTAATACAATGGCATAACCAAGATCCGGTGGATGATATTGACTTACAAAGAAATGAAGTGGTTTTTTCTTATCAAGGTAACCGCAACCCATTTATTGATCACCCAGAATGGGTAGACTGTATTTTTGCTGGAGGCACTTGTACAGCAACAGTTCCAGAAGAAGTCTTTAGTAATGGTTTTGAATAGACCCCAAAATCTGATAGTAAAAAAAACCCATGAATTTCATGGGTTTTTTTATGCTTAAAATAGGTGTATTAATCAAAAAGTGGTGTTGATAAATACCGATCACCGCGATCACAAACAATTGTAACGATAACGGCATTTTCCACCTCTTTTGCTAATTCTAGAGCAACATGCATGGCTCCACCTGAGGATGTACCAGCAAAGATTCCTTCACGTTGAGCCATTAAACGTGTTGTTGCTTTTGCATTGGCTTGTGAGACATCAATAATTTCATCTACACGACTTGCATCAAAAATCTCAGGCAAATATTCTTTAGGCCAACGGCGAATGCCAGGAATTTTGGACTCACCATCAGGTTGTACACCAATGATTTTTATATTTGGGTTCTTCCTTTTTAAGTAACAGGAGGTGCCCATGATTGTTCCTGTTGTGCCCATGGCAGAAACGAAATGAGTGATATCGCCCTCGGTATCTCGCCATATTTCTTTTCCTGTAGATTCATAGTGTGCCAAAGGGTTGTCTTGATTGGCAAATTGATTGAGTAGTTTGGCTTCGCCTGATTTATCCATTTCGATAGCTAAGTCTCGTGCACCCTCCATGCCAATATCGTCAGATACTAAAATAAGCTTTGCTCCATAAGCTTTCATCGCTTTTTGACGTTCCATACTTGATGATTCTGGCATAATTAAGGTCATATGATAATCTTTTAGCGCTGCAATCATGGCAAGAGCTATTCCCGTATTACCACTGGTTGCTTCGACGAGATGGTCACCTGGAGCAATAAAACCCTTGTTTTCTGCGTGTTTAATCATGGATAAAGCAGGCCTGTCCTTAACTGAACCAGCAGGGTTTTGTCCTTCGAGTTTGGCTAAAATAACATTGTTTCGTTTTTCATCGTATAGACGTTGAATGCGAATTAATGGCGTATTTCCAATAGTGCATTCTAAAGTTTGGCAATTTTTCATAGGTATAGATTAAAAGTAAAAAGCTAAGACCAAATTTACCCTAAATAAATTTCAAAAACGTCATAAATCCAAAATAAATCCAAAATAAATACAATTTATACAATTGACTCTAATAGAGACTTTGGCATAATGATGTGGGGTTTAAAAGAATTGAAAGAAACTTAGCGGTTTGAGTGATGTGATGCTATTGAATAAATAGCATTTCTTTAAAATCTAAATGTTTGGTAAATGCACGTTCTAGTAGCTTTTTAAATCGTCCATCATTTTCAAGAGTGGTGAAATAACTATTAGAAACCATAAATGGGTAGTTGAAATACCCCGCATCAATGGCTTTTTTTAGAGTTATGATGGCATTTTCTTTATCACCTAACAATGCATAATAAGAGGATAAATAATATAAAGTTTCACCATCACTGTTTGCCGCATCGGATAATTTTTCAACCGCAACTAATCCTTGTTGAGTATTGCCAAGAATATAAGATTTAAAAACAGTTGCTACATTTGCCCACAGACCATTTTTGTCTTCTTTAATAACATGATTAAAATATTCCAGTGCTTTTTTATTGTCGCCTAATCTGCGATACATTAATCCCTTCCAGCCCAGAGTGAAAGGGCTGGTTTCATAGAGTTCTGTCATTTTTAGGGCTTTATGGTAATTGCCATTGCCAGAGTAGGTACCAATTAAAGAACGGTATTTCGGGTTGTGAGCATCAAGTTTTACCGCTTTTTTCATCTCTTTAATCGCTAAATCTACCAAGCCTGCATAACGGTAAATATAGCCCAAGGTAAAATGAGTGTCTGCATGATTTGGATTGATTTGGACCATCGTATTTGCCAGTTTAATGGCTTTTTCAATTTGATTGGTTTCGGTATAATACATGGCAAGATAGGAGAGAGCATTTAAAAGATCAGGGTTAATTTTCAAGGCCTTCAGGTAATAATCTTCTGCCTTTTGAAAGGGCATGTCTTGTAAAGAAAATTGTTTATAACGGCGAATCCTATCCCCTAGTTCGACGTAAGTTAAAGCATAATTTTCATCTAAATCGAGTGATTTTTTTAGCATTTCGATAGCGAGCCTGTTGCCATCGTTTGTATAAGGGTAGGCGATGCCGCGTAAGTAATATTCATAGGCAAGTGCACTTTGAGGGATGTCTTTTTCAATGCGTTGTATCTCAGTAGTCGAGAACTTAACTTTTAAGGCATTGATGACTCTTTGTGTAACGATGTCTTGTAATTCGAAAGCATTTTTGTTTTCAACTTCTATCTGCTTACTCCGCCAAATTAATTGGGAACTCTTTATCTCTATGAGTTCAATATTAAGGCGAATAGTATTGTTAACTTTGAGATAATTTCCTGTCAAAATATAATCAACTTCTAATTCTTTGCCAACCGAAACTGGATCAATTGTATTAATGTATTTTCTGATAGAAGCTGAAGGTCTGACGGATATATTGTGTAAATAATTAAGGTGCCCAATAATTTGATCAGTAATTGCAATACTAAAATAGTCACTGTCTGATGAAGGCTTGTTGTTTGTTAAAGGGAGAACGGCAATAACTGGCGTTTCAATGTTCTGTTTTGCATTAGATTTGAATTGGAAAAAGACAAAAATCAGGGTGATTAAAGCCAAAGCAACTAAAACATAGTATCGGTTTTTAGAATGTGTTGTTTCTAATTCTATGGGCTTATCGTCAACTAGTGCGATGAATTGATAACCGCGTCCATGGATGGTCTTGATTGTGTGTTGCAATTGACCGTTATCACCAAGTACTTGTCGAGCAATTTTTATGTGGTTGCTTAAGGTCGCATCCAACACATCGCGTCCATTCCAAACTTTTTCGAATAATTCATCACGAGTAACAACCTTATTATTACTCTCTACGAGATAAACAATAACATCGAAGACACGTGGCTCAACTTCAATGATTTGACCCTCACGCATAAGGGTAAAGTTGTTGGTGTCCAACATGAAGTGGTTAAAAGTATATGTCATTGTCTAGTATTTATTGTTATTAACTGATTATACGTTTTTTTCTCATTTTGTTGCTAATTATTGAAAAAATAGATAATCATTAGCAAATCATCATGTTTGAAAATGCATCTTGCATAGAATATTCGAATCATTGTAAACAATTAAAGTTTCCTTTGATAACTGTGTTTTTTTAAATATATGGTAATGTGAAGTCAGTCTAGTTTTTGCCAATACACTGCTCCTTGAAAAGTTAAGATATTTTAATTGCAGGAAAAGCACAGTTATCAAAGGTCTCTAAATAGTATCAAAGGAAAATTTATGAAAATTATAGTAATCATTGTACTGATAATATCTGTAAGTGTTAACGCAAATAACCAACTGGATTCAATGAGTAATCATATGCTGAGTCAGGATATAAAACTTGCCCAGCATATTAATAATTATTCAAAATCAATAAGCGGCGTTGATTTTTTTACCGTGGGTGCTGATACAGCATGCCAATACAGTAGCATTCAAACAGCAATAGATGACTTTGCGCAAAGTCCTTTTGGTAATATAGAAATTCGTATTGCCAATAACAAAACCTATATTGAAAATATCGTGATTGATAACGAAACACTTTCCTTAGTCGGTGGTTATACAGATTGTACCCAAGCAGCACAAGGAGGTAATCCCGGGAATAACCAATCAATAATTGATGGTAATAATTTAGAAACAGTTATTAGAATTGAAGGAACGACACAAAGAAGAACAATAATGTTGAAAAATTTACGTCTTCTTCATGGGACAAATGTAGGTCCGGGCGGCGGCTTGGTTTCTTATCTATCAGATGTGGCTTTGTCTTTAGAGAATGTAGATATTCGTAACAATACTGCCCATTATGGAGCAGGAATTGCGATTATTGCAGGCAATACTGATTTAATTATGAGAGAGTCGCGAGTCTTAGGTAATGTCGCAGATTATGCAGGAGGTATCTATTGTAGTGGTAGTGCCTCATCGGTTAATGTAGGGAATCACAGTGGAATTATCGCAAATTTTGCTAATAGTCCATTGAGTCAATTTCCCAATGGCCGAGGTGCAGGAGCGTATATTGATGGTTGTTATTTTGCCATATTTACAGGCTCACATGATAATGGGACTTTGACTGGAATGGACTCAAATACTGCTGAAAGTCATGGTGGTGCAATTTATGCAGAAAATGCCATTATCAGATTGCATGGTCATCAGCATTGCGGAGCAGTCGGATGTTTAGGAGATGATACTAACCCTGTTAGTTTTAGGAGTAATCAGAGTAATTTTGGGGTAGGAGCTGTTCTTTATGCTAAAAATAGTGATGTCAAGGTTAACGCCGTATGGATGGAAGGCAATGTTGGTAATTCTATATTATATTTAGAAGCATCAGAACTTGTTATAGAGCGAGCTCAACAACCTTGCTGGAGTAATTCACATTGTAATTTAATTGAGAATAATGATGGGCTTGTAATATCAGGTTCTAATATTAGTGATACAAATATTTCAAATGTGATATTCAAAAATAATCCAGGTGGAGTTCTTAGTTTCGGTAATTTATCATCTATAAGAAAAGTAGTTAATATTGAAAGTAATGTTTTTTACAATAATGGTTCTTTTAGTGTGTTAGGAATTGCATTCACAGTATTTGATATATTTGGGGCATTTGATGTTTCCTTTATCCACAATACAGTTGTTGATAACAATTCTTCAGATTCGATTTTTAATTTAGACTGGAATGCTGGTGTAGCTGGAACGGTACCGCCAATTTTTGAAGCCCATTCAAATATTGTTGATAACCCAGGTGCAATATTTCTAACACATAATGCCATTAGTGCATTTAATGGAATTACTGATATTGATGTTAATATCAGTGCCTTAATTACCAATGAAACGGATTCTCTTTTAGAAGTTAATGGCGTATTTAATGATGCCATTAACTTTTCAGGTGGTGATTTTATCACTCAAACAGTTCCTGGAGAAGTGTTGTTTGTGGACAGGGCCAATGGTGATTTACATTTAAGTCCGAATTCAAGAGCCATTGATTATTTTAATACACCCTCTCGTGCCACAGTAACTTATAAAGACATAGATTATCAGGACCGTGGTATTGATGACCCAAACAACCAATCCCCAATTTCAAGTTTGTTTTTTTATGACTTAGGAGCAGATGAAAGAATAGAGCAACCTGATCTTATGTTTGTCGATGGATTTGAATAATTGTGACTTGGTTGACAAAATAAGCACAACAAGTCATTTAAACTAACACAAACAAAGAGGAAGACTAATGAAAACATCAATACTAATTTTTGTCATGAGTTTATACATAAATGTCTGTTTTGCCTTAGATAATCCGATTATGTTTGTCACCCAATATCCTATTGAAGATGACTTTAGTGCGATTGGAACAACTTTTGGAAATCACCAGTCAGGTATCGAAAATGTCGGACGAGGCGGGGATTTATATATTCGTTATGCCGATGGAACTTTACGAAATCTAACCCGTGAAGCTGGGTTTGGCATGGTTGGTTTTCAAGGATTGAATTCAATAGCTGTTCGTGACCCTACCATTCATTGGAGTGCTACTAAAGCTTTATTTAGTATGGTTATTGGTGCAACAGAGGTGCAATTTGGGCGTCCTGTGACTTATTGGCAAATCTATGAAATTACAGGTTTTGGGCAAGGGCAGACGATTAGTATCACAAAAGTGCCTAATCAACCATCAGATTACAATAATATTACACCCATTTATGATTCTGTTGATAATATTATTTTTACCACAGATATGCCTCGCACCAAAATTCGTTACAATTATCCTCAATACGATGAATACGATAACGATTCCAGCACCACGGGGTTGTGGAAATTGAATCGACAAACTGGAGAAGTAAAGCTTTTACAGCATGCTCCTTCTGGGTCTTTTTCTCCTTTAATTGATAAAGCAGGGCGAATTATTTTTACCCGTTGGGACCATTTAGAACGTGACCAACAAGCTTTTACCGCAGGGGCAGGGCACTTTAATTACAGCAGTGAATTGCCCGGAGCAACGGCTATTAATTCAGTTGCAGAGGTTTTTCCTGAACCACAAGAGGCAGATGATCCGGATGTAATAAGCAGTATTAATCTGCACAGCATTAATCATTTTTTCCCATGGCAACTCAATCAGGATGGAACCGCTGAGGAAACATTGAACCATGTTGGTCGACATGAATTGCATGATTATTTTACCGCAAGTTTTAATACCGACAGCAGTTTGTTTGATTTCTTTCCGTACTTAGGACGACCTAACCTCAATGTTATCAGAAATACCTTTATGTTAGACGAAGATCCTAATCAAACAGGCCGTTATATTGCCATAGATGCTCCAGAGTTTGGCACTTACAATGCGGGGCAAATAATCGCTTTTTCTTTACCAGTTGGAGCTCGTCCTGATTTAGTTACAGTGGATTACCTTACTCATCCAGATACCAGAAACCCAGGAACAGGAGTCAATCATTCTGGGTTTTATCGAGATGCCATCACACTGGCTAATGGAACCGTGGTCAGTACACATACACCAGTGACTCATGACAACAATACAGCATTTGAAAGCCCTTTTACGATTAAAACATTGACCATGACTAATGG
>JALWML010000056.1 GCA_027083915.1 Lysobacterales bacterium
CCATGTAATTGATTATTATTGTCACAATACAACGTATTAACAGCATGAGCTTGTTGCGCTAACTGGCTGTTATATTGAACATACTTCATAACTTGTTGTTTGTGTGGGAGTGTCACATTTGCGCCATAACCACCAGATTCAAAAAAGTCAGCCACTTTATCTGCCAATTGTTCAGCACTGATATCAATCAAGTCATATTGGATCGACAAATCAAATTGTTGAGCAAACTGTTGATGAATTTTTGGCGACAAACTGTGGTGTACAGGATGACCAAACAATGCCAGTTTGTAGTGTTTACTTTTCATTCAAATAATTCAAAACGCGGTCTGCATAATAGGTCAAAATTGCATCACATCCAGCTCTTTTAAAACAAAGTAACGATTCTAATATGGCTTTTTTTTCATCCAAAAAGCCATTATCAATAGCCGATTGCAACATGGCATATTCACCACTGACTTGGTAGGCAAAAATTGGAGTGTTAAATTGTTTAGAAGCTTGGCTAATAATATCCAAATAAGGCATGCCAGGCTTAACCATGACCATATCAGCCCCTTCATCTATATCTAACGCAATCTCATCTATGGCTTCTTTACCATTGGCTGGATCCATTTGATACCCTTCTTTCGAGCTCTTACCCAAATTTCCACTGGAACCAACCGCATCACGAAAAGGTCCATAAAAACAACTAGCGTATTTAGCTGAATAAGCTAATATACTCACCAAAGGAAAATCGTACTCCTCCAAAGCCATCCTAATCTGAATAATACGTCCATCCATCATATCTGATGGTGCGACAATATCCACACCCGCTTCAGCATGAGAAATAGCCTGCTTACATAACACTTCGATGGTTTCGTCATTTAACACATAACCCTCATCATCAATCAAGCCATCTTGACCATGAATGGTATAAGGATCTAGAGCCACATCGGAGATAACCAACAATTCAGGAAGCTCAGCCTTAATTGCACGAATCGTACATTGAACCAACCCGTCTGGATTGTAAGATTCTTCGGCGAATTCTGTCTTATTATCAGTCACTACAGGAAACAAAGTCACCGCCTTCAAACCCAATTCAAACAATTGTGTCAACTTAATCAACAAGACATCTTGCGACATTCTAAAAACACCTGGCATGGAAGGAATTTCTTCGCTGCGGTTTTCACCTTCTAAAACAAAAACAGGCCAAATCAAATCATTTGCCGTTAAAACATTTTCTGATACCAAAGATCGAATCGATTGAGTGTAACGTAAACGCCTTTTGCGTATAAGAGGAAATCGCTTCATGGTTTATCCATATATAAAAAGGGTATTGTACCGCAACAATTAATAAAAGTTTAGGAACAATATTTTTAAAAATAATATATTCCCCATGCAACAAGGATAGACAGGGTAATCTCATTGAAATAAAGTTACTTCATAATCCAAACTGAAAATCTTTTGCCTTTTAAGCCTGACTGTTTCAAGCCTTTAATGGCTTTATTGATTAATCCACGCTCTATAGCGACATAACTTTGTTTGTCGTAGATGCTGATTTTGCCTATTTGTTTGCCGTTGAGTCCGACATCACCTGTTAGCGCACCCAAGATGTCACCAGCACGTAGCTTATTGCGTTTGCCCGCTTCTATGACAATCGTTCCATTTCTGGCTTTGAGGATATAAGCATTAGCTTTAGGCAGGGTTGATGCTTTTT
>JALWML010000057.1 GCA_027083915.1 Lysobacterales bacterium
ATACTAAATTTATAATAATCATACTCTTTGTTCTTGCTCATACGGCCAGTGATAGTGTCACCAAATTTAATAGAATTGGCTTGTGAAAATTTATCATTAGGTTCTGCTTCTTGTCCCGCAATCACTTCTCCAATCATTTGTTTCTGAAGTGTTGAAACAAAATATTTATCCTTACTAGTGAGTTCAATAAAATAGTCACCTTGAGCCAAGTTAAGGTCGGTAAATTGATAAAAACCATCCTTAGTTGAGTTTGATTCAGCAAGTATTTTATCGTTTGAATCATAAAGTTTCACTTTGGTTTCATTGCCTAATGAAACCAGTCCTTTAAGCTGCCATTTGAATACTGTTTCTTTTTCTGAAATAGTGAATTTTGCCCAAATAGGCTGCTCTTGGTAAAACAAAGTTTTACTATAATTGCTTTTTATTTTTACAGGACTTTCTTTGCTTAGCTTTGCTTTTGGGTTGTAATTGTATATTTTTTTTCCTCTGATAAAGGTTAAATTATACGATGATGGTGGGGCTGGTTTATTTCCTTTTGTTTGCTTTTGAATATCCGCTATTGTTTGTTCATCAAAGCCTTTTAAAGTATCTGTAGATAATAGTCCAGATGATGGTTTGCCTGAACCACCATAAGACAGCCCGAAATAATATTTGCCTGGGGCGAATAGTAAACCTTCTAGCTTCTCCTTTCCTAAACCATTTTTTGAACCAATACTCAGAATCTTATCAAAACTTGATACAGCTTTGCCATCTTCTGTGAAATGTATTTGCATCACATCAAGCTTGGTTAATCGTTCAGTTATTCCTTGTAGTTGAATATCCCACAGATATAAAGATTCTGCATCTGTTACATTCCATAAAAATAAATCTTGATCCGATTTTTTCATGTCAGCGAGTACTTTTATTGGCGGGCTTATTAAATTTGCCTGCAAGGGTTTGTTGTTGGGTTCTTGCTCAAACATCGTGACAGCCATAACCGTTTGGCTAGTTATCATATAAAGTATAATAATAAATATTTTCATGGTTTTATCAAAAATTAGGAATTTTGGGGGCTTTTTTACAAATCGAACCATTTGTACTGGGTGCTATTCCGTTACCTGTTATAGCCTCTGCCGTAATATCAACGACATCAAAAACGACTGAAACAGCTGTTCCCATAGTTGCACCCAGCGCACTACCAAATGCCATTCCACCAACATTATTAATATGTGCTTCGGTTAAACAGCACATTTTTGCTACATCATTGGTTAATTTTTCACACTTTTTTAAATTATATAGTGCTCGAATTAATGATACTGTCATTTGTATGTTTTCAATTATGTATTCAGTTGCCGACTGCCCACCTCCATCGGCTGTCATACCAAGGGTTTCACCTGTGTTTAAATTTATTCTCCACCAACCTGTCATTTCTACATTATTTGGTTTTTTCTCTGGCATTAGTATCGTATAGCCTTGATCTAATTCTTTTTTGATTCTTGCAAGGATGTTTTTATCTTTGATATTCACAGAATTTAAATCATCGTCTTTTACTATTTTCATAGTGATATTTTGTTTGTTAGCAGCACTGTGTATTTGTAGGGTGTCTAAACTTTCTTGTTTTAAATTTAAAAATCGTGATGGCAACCATTCACTTGCGGTTTCCCAAACACCTCCGGTAAATGCCGATTTAACGGATGCAAATACTTTATTGTCCTTTTTTATCAGGTAGTTTTTGTGGTTACTAACAATATCTACGGCAATAAAGGCTTTGCCTTCATCAATATAACCTCGTTTTATACCTATCAAATTTGGATGTGCTTTGTATATTATAATGGATTTGTCTTTATCGGGTTGAGAATCCATCAAATGGTATTGCACCAATAGCTCAAAACTGCTTTTTATGGCTAAATCTTTTTTGGAAATTGACACTTTTTCATTAGGCTTGAAGACTTTTTTTGCAGATGCTTGTAAGAGTGGTATGGAGTCTTCAATTAAATTCAGGTAGACATTTGCTAGATAAGCCAAAGGTTGTTGACCACTACTGGTCAATAAATGGTATTCACTCATTAGTGCAAGTTTGGCCTTTTTGTTGCTTGATGCCGTTACTTTGTAGTCATCTGTTTCATAGAAGTATCTTTTTTGAACAAATTCTGTTCCATCAGGTTGTATGAAAGTAAATTGCAACCATTGAGCGGTCAATTGCATCAGTGTTTCAGATTTGTCCTTGCCATTAATTTGATTGATTGAGTCCTCCAATTTATTACCTAAAGTTTGAAATAATGCCCCTTGAGAACTAGCTTTCATTGCTTCGGCATCAATTAACCGCCCCTTCATATCAAAAACTTTGTTGCCAACTGGATTGCCATTAAGCATCGGCGTAAAAAAATTGGATTGGGCAATTATTTCATCAAAACTGGAGCCAATTTTTACGCCAGATGGAACATTGGTATACGTAATAGAAAGATTGTTGAGGTTAGCAATAGGTCTTATCCATGGCTTCATTAAACTATGGGTGGTTAACTCTTTGCCTTTGCGTTGTTGAATAAAAGCTTCAATTTTAAGTTGATGAAGGTAATTTTTTGGGATGACTTTTTGTATATAACTGATTGCTTTGACATCAAGCTTTTTTCCTTTTTTTAACGCTGGGTGAGCACCCTTCCATTCTTCGGATTGCCCCATGCGGTATTCAACCCAAAAGTAGTCCTTTGTTTGTTGCACTAATTTTGCAGTAATATCCTTATTTTCAAGCGAAATATTATTGGCTTGTAACAATTTTTCTAGATTTGCTTTACTTTGTGAGTAGCGTTTATAAGTTTCTGTTTGTTTCCAATTAATTTTTTTGTCTTTTTTTAAGGAAAATTTTGCCAAAGCTTTTTCATACTTCTCTCCATTACCAATGTTTTCAGGTAATTGTGTATTGGCAAGTGAGTTAACTAGGTTTAAAGCATCAATATCCGTTAATTGTCCACTAACAATTCGTGTTTCAAATCCAGCATCTCCTAATAACTTTGCCAATAAAACACTTTGATCTAAGGCATTTCCAGCACGAGAATTAAGTGTCCCCTGAACACCACGCAATAATCCTTGATACGGCTGAAAGGCAAATTTATCTTGAACAAAGTGAATAATTTTATCGGCATCAAAATCTAATTTAATGATGACATCTTCATCATTAAATAAACTGGTATCAATATTTGCGTGCAGTGCAAGCACTTTTTGTTGGTATTGATTTATGCCTTTTTCAATCTGTGGATAGTCTATATTTAGTGAAAATACAGAAAATGAGAGTACTAGTGTAAGAAATATTACGCCTATATTTTTCATAAGTTTACCTAATAATAATTAGTTGTTACTTATTATATACGTTTTCTAGATAGTTCTAGTGTCAGTTTTTTACATTTATTTATGAAAAATAAATAGGTTATACAACATTCTGTTACTAGCTAACTTCATTTATTTTACTTATTTAACGCCTTAATCTGCTGCTCTATCCGTGCCGTATCGGCTTTCAGGTCATCAACATCATCAAGAAAGTCTTCCATTTCGGTGGGTGAGATTAAATCTCGGGATTCTTCAACAAGGTATTCGCTTGTATTAGAGATGAGTGAATCTTTAAACTTTTTACCAAAGTCTAGTATGCCTTTGGCTATGTTGGATACGCGTACACCCATACCATCACCGAGTAAATCGCACCATGCTTCTTCCCAATCGGGTTCAAGATTCTTTAACCATTTGGCAAAAAACTGTCCTGTGTTGGCATCGCCATTGATTTGCACACTTTTAATACCAGTGATGGGTTCTTCGGCATTCATAGAAAATAGCGCCAAAGGCGTACCTTTTATGGTTGTATCTACTTCATCATCGCAGTATTTTAACAAAATGATTTTTTTATCTTGGATTTTGATGTAGAAAATAAAAGGGGTTTTATCCAGTTCTACCTTGATAACTTTGTTTTCGAAAGCTTCGAGTTTTTTGATTGAACTTACATCGTAAGACAAACTTTTGTTCATAGCACTATTGATGGTATCTAAAAATATGTCTTCAAACCAATTATTTGATTTTTGTTCTGTTTCATTCTTTTCTATGGCTGTATTCATGTTTTGTATCCTGTGTGTATGGCAACTATCCCACCACTCATATTTTCGACTTTACATAATTCAAAACCTGCCTTTTCAAACATCGCTTTAAGCTTAGCTTGATTCGGGTGTTTACGGATAGATTCGGCTAAATATTGGTAAGAGTCACGATCTTTGGCAACAATTTCACCTATTTCAGGCAAGATTTTGAACGAATAAAAATCGTATATCTTAGCTAAAAACTTAAGGTTAACTTCAGTAAACTCAAGCACCATTAATTTGCCACCTGGTTTTAATACGCGGTTCATATCATTAAGCGCTTTTTGTTGATCGGTAACATTACGTAAACCAAATGCCATGGTGATTAAATCAAAAGTATCGTCTTCAAAGGGTAATTCTTCGGCATTCATCTGTTGTGTGGTGACTAATCCATATAAGCCTGCATCAATGAGTCGTTCTTTACCCACATCCAACATGCCTTGGTTGATATCACCAACAATGATATGACCTTTATCTGTTACTTTTGGTGCTAAAAGCTTAGCTATATCACCTGTTCCACCCGCCAAATCTAACACTTGCGCACCGGCTTCTACACCACAGGTAAGTGAAAAATGACGTTTCCATAAACGATGAACACCCATGGACATAAAGTCATTCATGATGTCGTATTTGGCAGCTACCGAAGTAAAGACTTCGCCTACCATTTTTTCTTTTTCTTCTTTGGCTACCGTTTTATAACCAAAATGCGTTGTTTCTTGTACTGCTTTACTCATGTTAATTCTTCTTCAATTTCGCTTTCGTTATGGAATTGTTCTCTTTTTAATTTTATCAGTGCAGATATATCCAAATCACCATCACCAGCTTCTATTAATTGCCCATATTCTTTTATACCACGATTAACAATTTGGGATTGTTCATTAATGTCATTAAGAGAGTCTTGAATAATTTTCAAATCTTTATGCAGTAATGACAACTTAAACCCTTTGGCAAATTCATTTTTTGTCATGGTTAAACCACGCTTATCCAAAAACCAATTACCCGCAGCGCCTGCATTAAGCACTTCGATAGTTTTTTCCATGGGCAGTTTACATTTCTCAGCATAAGCCAATGCCTCAGTTACCGCTTGTGCCACACCAGCTACAAGTATTTGGTTGACTGCTTTGGTGGCTTGTCCTTGCCCTATTTTGCCCATATATGTCACTTGTGAACCAATGGAATGAAATAAATCATCGGCACGTTTATAGGTTTTTAAATCTGCTCCAACCATGACCGACAAAGTGCCTTTTTGTGCTCCCTCAACTCCACCCGATACAGGTGCATCCATGAAACCGATAGCTAGTTTTGATAAATCTTCTGCCAATTGTTTTGCCGTGCTGGCACAAACTGTAGAACAATCTATCACCACAGAACCAGGTTTCAGCCAACCTTTAAACTCGTCAACAATGCTAATTAAATCATCATCTGCCGAAACACAAGTCAAAACACAATCAGCTTGTGCAAACATATGCTCATCGTCTTCAAACTCGTCAAGATTTAACTCTGATGCCAGTCCTGTGGCTATGCCTTGTGTACGATTTTTAACTCCCAACAACAAACCATGCTGGTGTAAATTCCTAGCGATTGGTCGTCCCATCGCTCCCAAGCCATAAACAATGACTTGACTTAATTTTGGTAAATTTTCAGACATTTAATTCACATCTCTTTTATTTGTTAGACCTATTATAACTTTTTTAAAGCGTGGCAACTAAAAAAAATAGATTATTAATCGTACCTTCGAGAAGTTCCTGTCATTTCAGACGCTTCCATTATTATCATCAAAGCTTCTTTATCAATTGCCAATACCATTTCTCGCAACTGTATTATCGACCTGACATTAATCACAACAAATATAATGTGTTTATCATGAATACGGGTAAGATTTTGACCTGTTACAATGGTTCCATCGCGCCCAAACTTTTCTCTAATCGCCAACGCTATTTCATCGGTTTTTTCAGATACAATATTAACCAACTTATCGGATATACTTCCGGTAACAATTTTATTAATCACAATTGTCGCGACATAGATGGTAATAATACTCCACAAAACTCCTTCAAAATTTTTAAAAATCATACCAACGCTGATTATAATAACAGCATCTAACATCATTATAACATTGCCTGGTTTTAGGCGAGTCTTACTGGCAATAATTCGCGCAATAATCGTGGTACCACCAGCTGAAGCATTAGATTTAAGCACCAATCCAATACCGACCCCAATAAAAACAGCTCCGTATAAAGTCGATAGCAATAAACTGTCAATTGTTGGATGATCGACTAAGTAAGCAAACAAATCAACAGCTAATGAAGTCACTACCATTGAATAGACAGTCCGCAGGGCAAAGCCTGTGGTTAAATATTTTTTACCTATCAATAGCAAAGGAATGTTTATCAATAACATGGCAACGCCAATAGGAATATCGGTCAGGTAGTGTGCAAGCAAACCCAAACCAGGTGTACCACCGGTTATAATTTTGGCAGGATAAAGAAAAAATACCACACCCATCGCCAAGAATAAAGAGCCAATAGTGATTAATACAATATTCTTAATTTCAGTTTTGTTCATTTATTTCAGTTAAAAGATAAGAGCTTGGTATTATAAAGTATTTATCAAAAGACGCTATCATAAGCGGTAAAACCCTTGGGTGATTTGTCTTTTAAGGCAATTTTGGGTTTGTAATACTCTTTGCTATCATAAATTTGTTTGAGCAACTTATCTCGTGTTTTTTCTTCTGCCAAATGTGCAATACCTACGGCATGTTCGGCAATATTTAAACCCATGGGATTAAAAGCACCATTTTCAGTGACGATAATCACGGGATCAGCCGCAATGGCGGTTGTGGTAATACCTGCTGGACATAAATCAACAATCTTTGAAGTGCCTTTGTGTGTTTGTGATTTCATGGCAATAATACCATGACCACCTTTGGATAAATAGGAACCGCGCAAAAAGTCTGCCTGTCCGCCAATACCCGAATATACCATCCGACCTTGCACCGAATCCGCCCAAATATTACCGTGTAAATCAATGCCAATAGCACTATTTATTGCCGTCATTTTGTGTTGCTGGGCAATGCGTAAAATGCTGTTAGTCATATCACAAGGACGTGATTGAATGGAAGAATTATAATGCATCCAATCATAGCCTTGTTTGTCACCGGCTAGAAATATTGTTGATGTGGCAAAATTGGCTGCCAAGTACTTATTGGTGACAATGCCTTCAACCACCAGTTTTTGCATGGCATCGGCAAAAAGCTCGGTATAAATACCAATGTCTTTCACGCCTTTGCGAATTATTGCATCGGTCACCGCCTCTGGCACTTCACCAATACCATACTGCAATGTTGTGCCATCTTCGATATACAGTTCGGTGACCAAATCACCAATTTTCTGCGCCGTTGCATCAGGCTTTTTAGTAGGGCTAATCGGCAAAGGATAATCCACATCAATCAAATAATCAATTTCAGACTCTTTTAAAGTCGTACCCAATACAAAAGGCATCTGCTTATTTCGTTCTGCAACAACAATTCCACCACAGGATTTTACTGCCGAAACCGCTGCTGGTAGACCTTCAACCGTACTGCCAAAACTGTAATTACCACCGTTATCAGGGCCCGAAACAGTCAAAAAAACCACACAAGGGTTTAAATAATTTTTTACCTGATGCGGAATATCCGACAAATGCATCATCTGGTA
>JALWML010000058.1 GCA_027083915.1 Lysobacterales bacterium
AAATATTGGCTATTTCTTGCATCTGCCACAGGTGCGTTTTGTCGGTATGCACTTTACCTTCGGTTGCCAAAATGTGAAATGGTGCCAGCTGCAAATCATCAATGCCTTTAACTTCCCAACAGTATTGCTGATAAGCTTTGGTGTATTTTTTAATACTTTTTTGTGCATTATTATTTTCTTGCAATAATTCTGCTATGCCTTCAATTTGACGCGTGTTTGCCATGCTTAATGCTTGTTCAACATCGTTAAGAGCGTGTTTGGCAGCAGCTCCAACGGCAGCGTATTGACTTTGCAATAAGGATTGAGCTTTGAAAGACCACGGCATGATTTCACAATCCAAGCACACCCACGAAGTTTCAAACTTATCCCAAAAACCACTTTTTGTTAAGGCATGGTTAAGCTTATCGAAAAATTGCCTTTCTGTTTCCTGATGCTTGAAAAAGTTACGTCCAGTTCGGGTATAGCAAATGCCTAAAATACCGTGGTTGTCGGTAAATTTATCCAGCACCGTTTGTTGATCTTTGCAGACGATTACTACAGCACGTGAGCCCATGTGTTTTTCTTCGCAAATCACTTGTTGAATGCCACATTTTTTATAATAATCAATGGCTTGTTGTGGGTGCTCTAAATAACCATCCAAGTCACTTGTTTGGGCAGGCGACATGGTTGGTGGTAAATAAATCAGCCATTTAGGATTAACCGCAAAGCGACTGATTAACTCCAATGCCGCGATTGAGTTTTCTTCAAAAATAGTAATATTATCACGCAATCGTGTTTGTATTATGCGTTTGCCCATCACATCTTTTAGGTGCAACAATTGATTAAATTGCTCATTGTGTTTATCCACTTCTGATTGAATAGGTTTGACAGGTTCGCAGTAAACCTTTTTAGCTTCAACATCAATTAACTGATTTTCAGGGTAACGCAAAGCAGTTAATTTCCCACCAAAAACACAGCCTGTATCAATATTGAGCGTGTTGTTTAACCATTGTGGCGTTGGCACAGGTGTATGTCCGTAGAGAATTTTAGTTCGCCCCTTGTATTCAGCTGCCCAATTGTGACGCACAGGTAAACCAAATTGGTCAATTTCACCAGTGGTTTCACCATACATGCAAAAAGAACGCACTGCACCAGAACCACGCCCGTGCATTTCTTCTTTTAAACCGGCATGGGCGACAACGAGTTTTCCTTCGTCCAAAACATAATGGCTGATAAGGCTGGATAAAAATTCCTTGAGTTGGGCAATAAATTCATCTGATTCATGACTTAATTGCTCAATAGTCTGCTCTAAACCATGATTGACTTTGACTTTTGAACCGCGCAAGTATTTTAATAATTTAAAATCGTGGTTGCCTAATACACACAAAGCATTGCCAGCGGCAACCATATTCATTGCCAATTTATACACATCGGGTGTTTTTGGACCACGATCGTTTAAATCGCCTAAAAATATAAGGGTACGATTTTCTGGATGCGTTGCGTTGTGGTTATCTATTTGATAGCCAAGTTTTGTTATCAACTCGACCAACTCATCATAACAACCATGAATATCTCCGATTAAATCAAAAGGACCTGTTAGTTCTTTGCGGTTGTTATACATAGGTTGTAAGCTGATTTTTTCAATTGCATCGACTTCTTCAACCGAACGAAGGTGCGTGATATTTCGAAAACCTTCACGTTTTAAACCACG
>JALWML010000059.1 GCA_027083915.1 Lysobacterales bacterium
ACTAAAGTCCATTCCCCAAAGATAAAAAAGGTAAATAGTTATGAGCAAAATAACAAGTCATATTAAACGCAACTCAGGAATGCCACTCAATCTCGATTGGGTCGAAGGCATTCAAGTCAATACCTCAGCGGTAGAACGCCGAGCCAAATCCTACAGCGGACGACGTTCGATAAAAAAACAACACCAAGCCGCTTGGTTACTCAAAGCACTAAGTTGTATCGACTTAACTACTTTGGCAGGCGATGACACGGTCAATCGAGTCAGGCGTTTATGCAATAAAGCAAAAAATCCCCTACGCCATGATTTGGTCAAAGCTTTAGGCATAGAAAATCTCAATTTAACAACAGGAGCAGTCTGTGTTTACCATGAAAGGTTAGAAGCGGCTAGTGGTTTGTTAAAAGGAAGTGGCGTGGAACTCGCCGCCGTATCCACAGGTTTTCCAGCAGGTTTAACACCATTTGATATGCGAGTTGAAGAAATTAAACGCTCGGTAGCCGCAGGAGCTACTGAAATTGATATCGTCATTTCCAGAAGACTGGTTTTTGCTCAAGATTGGCAAAAATTATACGATGAAGTTAAAGCATACCGAAAAGCCTGTGGTGAGGCTCATCTCAAAACCATTCTAGCCACTGGCGAACTGGCAACATTCCGCAATGTCGCTAAAGCCTCAATGGTTTGCATGATGGCAGGAGCTGATTTTATCAAAACCTCAACAGGCAAAGAAAAAGTGAATGCAACCTTGCCTGTAAGTTTAGTTATGGTCAGACAAATTCGCGAATATTACCAACGCACAGGCTACAAAATTGGTTATAAACCTGCAGGAGGCATCAGCACCGCTAAAGAAAGTTTGCTTTATTTAATATTGATGAAAGAAGAATTAGGACGTGATTGGTTAGAACCCGAATTATTTCGATTTGGAGCATCCAGTCTTTTAGGAGATATCGAAAGGCAATTAGAACACCATGTAACAGGCAAATATTCTGCTAGTTTCAGACACGCTATTGGTTGATTAATACAGTTTCGGGGTGTTGACTTTAGTCAACATTTTCATGGGCTGAAGTCCATACCCCAATAAATAAAAGAGATACAAAATGAACATTATGAAAATACTAGAAACAATGGACTACGGTGTTGCACCAGAGAACACAGAAGCAGCAATGAATTGGATAACAGACCACAACAAAAAGTTTGGTTTGTTTATCGATGGTGAATTCGAACAAAGCAAAAAGGCCAAATACTTTTATACATTTAATCCAGCAACGGGTGAAAAACTAGCACAAATTACTCAAGCAAATAAAGCTGATGTGGACAAAGCCGTAAAAGCCGCCAATAGTGCTCAAAAATCATGGGCAAAACTAACAGGTTTTCAACGGGCTAAATATTTATATGCAATTGCACGATTAATTCAAAAACATGCACGTCTTTTTGCTGTACTTGAGTCATTGGATAACGGTAAGCCAATTCGTGAAAGTCGTGATGTCGATGTGCCATTGGTAATTCGTCATTTTTACCACCACGCAGGTTGGGCACAATTAATGCAAGAGAAATTGGATGATTACCAAGCCATTGGTGTGGCTGGACAGATTATTCCATGGAATTTCCCCTTATTAATGATGGCATGGAAAATCGCTCCAGCCCTTGCTGCTGGCAATGCAGTTGTGTTAAAACCTGCCGAATACACCTCGTTGAC
>JALWML010000060.1 GCA_027083915.1 Lysobacterales bacterium
ATGTTAAGATTCGCATTTTTAGAATAGTTATCGCTATTTCTTAACCGGTCAAGCATTTTAAACAAGATTTTTGTTTTGTGCTAGTAATTAGTTAACCCTTTTGAGAATTTTTAATGCAAATATTAGGCAAATATCTTCGCAAAGAAACACTGATAGCATTTTTCGCTATTTTATTAGTGTTGATGGTATTTACTATTGGTAATTCTTTTGCAGGAACCTTACGTGCAATTGCAAGAGGCGTTTTACCTGCGTCAATGGTTTATGTGGAATTAGGCTTGCGTAGTATTGATGCATTGACAATATTATTGCCACTGTCTTTGTATCTAGCGGTGCTTTTTAAATTAGCTCAATTGTATCGTAACCAAGAAGCGGTAATATTTCATACCTCAGGTGTTAGTAGCATGAAAATGCTTAAGATGTATTTACCCTTGATGGTATCATTTTTTGTTTTTTTATTGGTGTTGTCAATGTTTGTTTTGCCAGTTGTTTCTCGCACTTCTGAGAAACTAACCATGGCTGCTAGTAAGAATGTATCATTAATGGGATTAAAAGAAGGCGTCTTTCAAGAACTTTCAGGCAGTAATTCTGTAATCTACGTAAGGAAACTTAATGTAGAAGAAAATAGGTTGGAAAATATATTTGTAAATGTGAGGTATGAAGATAGGGTTGATACATTAACTGCGGAATATGGTTATCAATACGAAGATGAAAAAACAAAGGAGCGTTATATCTCCTTATATAACGGTTTTCGTAACGAAGGTGTGCCTGGCAGTAAGAGATATAATTTAATGAAGTTTGAACGAAATGATATAAAATTGCCACGTCTAAAAGGCAAGTCGGTCGATGTAGATGAAAATGGTAAAACCATATTTGAATTAATTAATTCTGATAGATTGGTAGATAAAGCGGAAATACACCAGAGATTATCACCAGCTTTTAATATTGTTGTGCTGATAATATTGGCATTATCAATATCTAAAACCTCTCCAAGAGATGGCAAATATGGTAGCTTAATTCTTGGGTTGTTAATTTTTACTGCTTATATTAACCTTTTATTTATCGCCATATCGATGGTTGAACAGGGTAAGATTCCATTCTGGCTTGGCACTTGGTGGGTGCATTTGATGTTTCTTGCTTATGGCTTTTGGCGAATCCATAAAGCAGATAATGCTAACAGGTAGTTGGATTATGTTTACTGTATTAAATCGTTATATTATCAAATCCATTAGTTTGGGCTTGGTGTTGTCAGTCAGTATGTTCCTTACTTTGACCATTTTGCTGGACTTTATTAAGCAGGTTAATTGGATTGGGACAGGAGATTTTACCGTTGGCAGTGCTATTTTTTATATCCTCTTAACTGTACCAAGTTTGGTTTTTGATTATTTTCCAGTTAGTGGTGTTGTTGGTTTAATGTTGGGGTTAGGTGCTTTGGCGGCTAATTCAGAATTGGTTGTTATTCAATCCTACGGTGTGAGTAGAATTAAATTGGCAGCAATTGTTGTGTTAACATTCTTCATCTGGTTAGTTCCACTTATGCTCATGGGTGAATACGTTGTGCCTCCTGCCAAATTAATGGCGGAATCCTATCGCAGCACTAAAATGAGCAATGATATTGGATTAGGACTAAATTCAGGCGTTTGGTTGCGTGATGGTAATGTTATTTTTAATGCCACTCCGATTGGCAACGCTTATGATATAAAAAATGATAATATAGAAATGAACAATGTCACAGTTTATGAGCTCGATGATAAGTTGCAAGTCGTTAAAGTTTCAAAAGCACAAAAAGCAAAACACAGTAATGGAAGTTGGGAACTTTCGGGATTAGAGGTAACTGATTTTACAGAGTTTGGTGTTAAAACTCAGGTCATTGATAAACAAGTCTGGCCATCCCGCATTAAACCTGAAATATTAAGCATTACCCACTCACGCCCAAAATACTTGAGTATACGAGACATATTAAAATATAAAAATTTTAAAAATAATAACGATCATGTGCCTGCAAAATACGATATTGCTCTATGGTCTAAAATATCTTTTCCTTTGCTTGTTTTGGCTATTGCATTGTCGGGGCTACCTTTTGTGTTTGGGTTACTTCGCTCAGGTGGTTTTGGACAACGATTATTGATAGGGATAATGTTAGGTGTTATTTTATACTTAATGAATCGAATGTTTTTAAATGTAGGGGAAGTTTTTCATATTCACCCTTTTGTAGTTTCAGTTTTGCCTTCGGTAGTGATACTCGCTTTGGTTTTTTTGTTATTAAAACGCCATTAACCTGGATAGAGGCCTTTGAATAACTCATGTAACGAGTAAAAAAGTTGTAAAAAACTCCACTCTGCGTTAAAAAATTCGCAAAAATCCTTATGGAAAGGATTTTCACGCTAGCCCACGAAGTGGGTAAGTATCAGGGATGATACGCATAAATAGCGTGCTATTCGACTCATTTTTTGCCTTGATTGGAGCTTTTTTCATTCTTTTTTCCACCGTCCCAGAGTTATGCAAAAGTCTCGAATATTTATTTTGTGGTATTGTAGACAGTGTGAGAGTCACTAACTAAATCCATCCAAGACTTACCTTCATTTGAAAAGTATTTCCAAAATAGCCCTAGCCCGAAAAAGGCAGTTGAAAAGATGCCAATAACAAAACGTAAGCATGCCTGTTTCCAAGAAAGCTGTTGTTGACTTTTATTATTTGGCTTTATATGAATTTTCCAGGCCTTCATGCCGATAGTTTGACCACCGACCTTCCAAAAATAGATATAGTAGAGAGCGATTTCACAGAGAATAAGTGCCTGGAACCACCATGTATGGGATTGAACTTCGTTTCCCGTACGTAAAATTAGGGTTAACCCTGATGTTACAATTAAAATTCCGATTACTGGGAATACATCATATATAAAGGCAGCCACATGCTTTAATACGTTGGTTTTAGACATAAATGTGATATATTAAAAAGTTAGTACATTATAACTTTCTAATATAAATAAATCTTTAAAATCAAAAATAAAAAAACTAAAAATCATTGAATAAATACTTTTCTTTTTGATTAAAGAAATGTATTCTAGACAAACTAAAAGTTGAGTGCAGCTGTAAAAGTGATATTTTTTATAAAAAAATCACCTAATACAACTGATTTTCCTTAATCAAAAAAAGAGTGTAAACACGGTATGTTTAATCGTAAAAATCAAAAGAAAACCGTTAACAAAATAACAGCAGTTGTTTTATTGTTAGCAATGGGATGTATAAATGCACAACCCCTAAATACAGCTGTTCAAGTAGCAGTAAACACAAATAAAGCTGCGGCACAAGCGCAGGTAAGAATAGATAAATTGAGTACACAAACGGACAATCTAGTTGGACAATACAGACAAGTCTTGAATGAAATTGAAAGCTTAAGAGCTTACAACAAACAATTGGAAGCGGTTGTTAGTGACCAAAGAGTTCAAGTAGAATCTATGAATAAGCAAATGACAACATTAGAGCAGACCAATCGAGGTATTGTTCCAATGATTATTGAAATGGTCGATGCTCTAGGTCAATTAGTTGAAGCGGATTTGCCATTTAAGAAAGAAGAGAGACTTGAAAGAGTTTCAAAACTTGAAGATTTGTTGGGAAAATCCGATTTAACAACTGCAGAGCTTTATAGAAAGGTAACAGAAGCTTATGGAATTGAGTTAGATTATGGTTCATCTGCAGAATCTTATCAGGGCGAATTGCCAGATGGTAAAAAAGTGGATTTCTTAAGAGTTGGTAGAAACATTCTTGTTTACCAAACATTCAACCAAGAAGTTTCAGGTTGGTGGAATCCAAAAACACAAAAATTTGAAGAGATTGATAGACGCTATAATGATGAAATTAAAGAAGCGTTAAGAATTGCAAGTAAGAAAGCATCACCGAACCTAGTTGGATTACCTGTTTTAGGTGCACAACAAGCTGGAGGTCAATAACATGAAAAACTTTAAAATGAAAAAAATATTATCTCTTATGCTGATTGCGTTATTTGTTAGCAATATGGCTTCGGCAATCACATTAAATGAACTGGTTAATCTTGTTAAAAAGTCTGCAACTGAAAGTTCGGCTGAAAACAGAAAGCGTGTCAATGAATTTAAACAACAAAGAAACCAACAACAAGCTTTGCTAACAAAAGCGAAAGCGACACTCAAAGCATTGGAAGCAAAAACAGATGCTTTAAAGACAGAGTTTGATGCCAATGAAGAGACGTTAGCAAACTTGGAAACTGTTTTACATGAAAGAGCTGGTAACCTCGGTGAAATGCATGGAACGGTTAAGATTTTGGCTGGTGATTTACGCAGTCGCTTAGAAAATTCTTTTACCAGTGCACAATTTAGTGGGCGTTCTGAGTTTTTGAAAAATTTAGCGGCTAATAAAGAACTGCCAAACATTGCTGATTTAAAGCAACTGTGGTTAGAATTTACTAAAGAAATTGCAGAACAAGCTAAAACGGTTAAGTTTACTGCGCCAGTACTGAATGGTGATGGTGAAATTGAAGAAAATGTAAATGTTACTCGTATAGGTGTATTTAATGCTTTTGATATGAAGGGTAATTTTTTAACTTGGAATGAAGAAGGAGCTGTATTATACAGAAATAATAAGCAGCCAACTGGTAAGTATAAAGATATGGCAGTAAAATTTGTTCAAGCCGCACCAGGGGCGATTGTTCATGCCCCAATTGATTATTCGAAAGGTCAAATTCTTGAGTTAGTAACAGCTTCACCAAGTTTGAAAGAGAAAGTGAAACAAGGTGGTTTAGTTGGTTATGTTATTATTGGGCTAGGAATAATTGGATTGTTGCTCGCTTTAGTTAAATTCTTAAGCTTATTGGCATCAGGATCAAAAATCAGGAGTCAATTGAAGAATAAAACACCAAAATCAAACAATGCACTAGGACGTATCATGTCAGTTTATACTGAAAACCCTGATGCAGATATTGAAACAATGGAATTGAAGATGGATGAAGCGATTCTTCGTGAGACAGCCCCACTTGAAAGTGGTCTTTCCTTCATCAAAGTGATGTATGTTATTGCGCCTCTTATGGGTCTGCTTGGAACGGTTGTTGGTATGATTGCAACATTCCAAATGATTACATTGTTCGGTACAGGTGATCCAAAATCAATGGCTGGTGGTATTTCGCAAGCCTTGGTAACAACTGTGCTGGGCTTGGTTGTAGCTATACCTTTAACTATTCTGCACTCAGTGTTGCAGTCAATGGCAAGAAAACAAACGCAAATACTCGAAGAGCAAAGTGCAGGTATTATTGCGCGTATAGCGGAGAAATAAGATGTTATTCCAGTTAAAAGAAGCCTGGTTTAAAATTCTTAGCTTTATTGATATGGGTGGCCCAGTGTTATGGGCCATCATGGCAGTCTTGTTCTTCATGTGGCTTATGGTTATTGAGCGCTTATGGTATTATTTGATTACTTTTCCTAAGAAAAGAAGTGCTATTCTTTCGATGTGGGATAATAGAGCAGATACCACTAGCTGGTACGCAAAAAGAATAAGAGAGCAGTACATATCGGAGGCAAATATAGATTTAAAGTCTGGTTTAGGTTTTCTTGATGCGTTGGTTGCTATTAGCCCATTATTAGGGTTATTTGGAACAGTGTATGGAATGTTGGGTGTTTTTGAGATTATGGCTACTGAAGGAACCTCAAATGCCCGTGCGATGGCTGGAGGAGTTGCAAAAGCAACAGTTCCAACGATGGCAGGTATGATTGCAGCACTTTCAGGAATCTTTTTTACAACCTATTTTAAACAAAAAGCACAGGTTGAAACTCAAAAGCTTGAAGATTCCATGATTCAACATTAAGCAAGAGTAACCATTAGGAGTGAATTTATTTCACTCATAAACAAACAAATAATTTTATAGAGGTCTAGAAATGAGACGTAGACATTTTCAAGAAGATGAAGCAGAGATAAATATCACACCAATGTTGGATGTTGTATTTATTATGTTAATATTTTTTATCGTAACAACATCATTCGTTAAAGAAACGGGTGTGACCATTAGTCGTCCATCAGCATCATCTGCTAAGCAGGTGAAAAAGGGTAATATCTTGGTAGCTATTAAAGATACTGGTAAGATATGGATCAATAAACGTGAGATTGATATTAGAGCAGTGCGTGCAGTAGTTGAAAAAATGCATGCTGAGAATCCAGAAGGTTCAGCTGTAATTATTGCAGATAGAGGTTCTAGAACAGGGGATTTAGTAACGGTAATGGATCAAATTAAAGCTGCTAAGGTTGATAAAATATCAATTGCAGCAACAAAAGCTGATTAATCAGGAGTTTTTATGAGTAGCATTACAAGAGGTGGTATATCAGTTATACCTGCTGGAATAATTACCTTCTTTTTATTTATAGGTATGTATTGGTTGGTTAATTTATCAAATCATGAGAAACCCAATGATGATGATAATATCTCCATTGATTTCTCCCCAGTTAAAATAGATGAAGACATTAATCAAAAGCAGAGACGTATTCCTAAGAAACCACCGCCTCCAAAAGAACCACCTCCTCCACCAAAGATGAATATCCAACAGAGTCAGTCGGTAGCTAATAATATGCCCACACCTAATGTTCCAGCATTGGATCTTGGAATTGGTGGTGGTGGACCATTTATTGGCCCAGGTGGAGGGAGTGTGGATATGACAAAAGATGGTGGCATTATCCCAATTGTCACAATCGCACCAAATTATCCAAGAAAGGCAGCTATTGCTAAAATTGAAGGGTGGGTAGAAATAGAGTTTACCATTACAGAAGCAGGGACGGTCGTAAGTCCTAAAGTGGTCGCATCGAAACCAGTCAGAATATTTGATAGGGAAGCATTACGTGCTATATTGAAGTATAAATTTAAACCAAAAGTTGTTGATGGTGTTGCTATGACTCAAGTAGCAAGGCAAAGAATTGACTTTAAACTAGCTAAGGATTAATGTAAATGATGAGAAAATTAAAAATATCAGTACTTGCGGTTATTTTGTTAAGCTTTGGACTTTCCGTAGCTGGAGAATTTAAGACGGGAAACCCAGAACGAAAAAGATCAAATAAAGAAGCAATGAGTGAAGCAACTTTTAAGAAATTCACTAAACTTCAAGAATTTATTGCTGATTCAAAATATGATGATGCAAGAGCAGGGCTAAATGCACTTTTACAAAGAAGATTAAATGCATTTGAAAAGGCAAATGTCAATCAATACCTTGGTTATATTGAACAAGCAGAGGGACATTATGAAAAGGCTGCCAAATATTTTCAGGCAGCTTTAGACTCTGATGCATTACCTAATCAAGCTCATTTTCCGATGATGATTCAAGTGGCACAAATGTTAATAGGGAGTGGAAAATATAAGAAAGGTCTTGATATGCTCCATAAATATTATAAGCAGACAGATGCAATTAAAGACAGTGTTTTTGCATTAGAAGCAAATGCCTACGCTCAGTTAAAGCAATATAATAAGGCAATACCGATTTTAAAAAAGGCAATCAGTTTATCAGATAAGCCTTCAGAGACTTGGTATTATTTATTGTATTCTTTGTATATGGAAACATCGCAGTTTCAGCAGGCGGCAAAAACCCTAGAAACTCTGATTGCAATTAATCCAAATAAGGAAGATTATTGGAAGCGTTTATCAGGTGTTTACTTTAATCTTAAGAAAGATGATAAGGCTTTAGCAACTTTAGTTGTGGCCGACAAAAATGGAATGATGAAGGATGAAAAGGAAAGATTGCGTATATTTAGAATGTATGCTTTTCTTGGTGTGCCTTATAAAGCAGGAAAAGTCTTAGAACAAGGACTAAAAGATGGAGTCATCAAGTCGGAATATAAGCATTGGAAAACTTTAGGAGAAGTCTGGTATACAGCTGCTGAAATGGATAAAGCATTGGCTGCATTTGATGAGGCTAGTAAAACTGCGCAAGATGGACAAATTGACTTTAGAAGAGCGTATATTTATTTCGATCGAGAAGATTGGCCTAATGTCATAAAAGCGCTGAGTTCAGCTCTAGAAAAAGGTGGTCTGAAGGAAAAGAAAGTTGGGCAAGCTTGGTTGCTTTTGGGAATGGCTAATAGTGAATTGGGAAATATGCCTAAAGCAATAGAATCACTAAAAAAAGCCACTAAATATAAAAGCTCACGCAGCAATGCTGTTCAGTGGTTGGAGCATATTGCGAGCCAACAAAGAAGAGCTAAATTAGAGGAAGAACAGAGAAAAATGTTAGAAGAAAAGGCTTCTGACGTTGTAAACGAAACCTAAAGTATTGTGAACAAAGAAGATAAAAGCAGTAATGAGAATCTCATTACTGCTTTTTTTAATTTCCTAAAGCTTGAAAAAGGCTTATCAAGTAATACTATCGCGAGTTATAACTCCGATATAAAACAATTTCAAAAATTTATTAAGCACACAATTGAACTAACGCACGTTACAATGCCGGTGGTTGAAAGTTATGTAGGGTTTCTTAATAAGAAAAAACTAACACCTAAAAGTATAGCCCGAAAAATTTCATCACTCAAACAGTTGTACATTTACTTAATGAAAGTCAAATTAATTCAACAAAATCCTATTGACACTATTATCATGCCTAAAATTGGTAGTAGTGTACCTAAACCATTGTCTGAGGGTCAAATTAGTAAATTATTGGATTCACCCAATCAAACAACTGCCATTGGTTTTAGGGATAAAACTATGATTGAATTAATGTACTCCTGTGGTTTGCGAGTGACTGAGTTGATTAATGTTACTTTAATGCAAGTTAATTTGAACCAAGGAACCTTATTGATTACTGGTAAAGGGCAAAAGCAACGATTAATTCCAATGGGTGAATACGCTACAGATTTTTTATCAAAGTACTTAACGGATTATAGAGAATCATTATTGAAAACCAATAAATCTAATTATGTTTTCCTCAGTAATAGGGGAAAAAATATGACACGCCAAACTTTTTGGTACAGTTTAAAAAAATATGCTCTTCAATGCGGCATCTCTCCACTGCCTTCTCCACATATGCTGCGCCATTCCTTTGCTACACATTTACTTAATCATGGAGCAGATTTAAGAGTCGTTCAAATGTTATTAGGACATTCAAATATATCAACAACACAGATATATACACTAGTAGCAAAAGAAAAATTGAAAGAAATTCATCAAAAACACCATCCTAGAGGGTGAGTTGTCCACAATTTATAATTAAATAATTGCTTATAAATATAATTGGAACTAAAATTCATCCTTTCTTGTCAAAAGAACAATATTAAATTTGGAATCAGAGTATGTATAAAATTATTACAACAACAGCATTGATGTTAGCAGTGACTTCTATCAGTGCGAAAGAACCGTCTAAAGCAATCAAAGATGGTATTAAAAATTTAGCACCAACGGCTTCAGTTGCATCTATGGAAAAAACGCCAATAAAAGGAATTAAAGAAATTGTTATTAATTCAGGAAGAGGTGGAGAAGTCTATTATATTTCTGAAGATGGAAAATACTTATTAAATGGAAACATGATTGACACGACAAGTCGAGAAGATTTGACTGAAAATAAAAAATCGGGCATTAGAAAAGATTTAGTGTCAAAATTTGGAAAAAATGAACGCATTGACTTTATTCCCAAGGACATGAAGCATCATATTACAGTTTTTACTGATATTGATTGTGGTTATTGTCGTAAATTACACAATCAAATAGATGAATATAATAAATTGGGTATAGGAATTTCTTATCTTTTTTACCCAAGAGCGGGCTTGAAGTCTTCTGCATATGACAAGGCTTTAACGGTTTGGTGTTCTGATAATAGACAAGAGGCATTGACTAATGCAAAATCAGGAATTGATTTAGAAAAGAAGACTTGCGACAACCCTATTGAAGCGCACTACAAAGCTGGTCAATCTGCTGGTGTAACAGGAACTCCTGCTATCGTGCTGGATAATGGTAAATTAATGCCAGGGTATTTGCCTCCTGAAAAATTGTTGCAAAGACTGAATATCATGACAGCTAAGTAAAAACACATTCAAGAAATTTAATAAAACCGGCTTCTGCCGGTTTTTTTAGTTTAATCATTAGTGAATAGTGATATAACATTGAGTGGATTAATGGTATTATTCACACCTGAATTAGTCAACATCCCTGATATAAAATGAACAGCGAAATCTTCGTACTACAATCAGCTTTAATGCTGGGTCAATTTCAACTCGACAAGCTTAATAAAGAACTCAACAATACTAATAAAATTGTTAGAATTACAGATGTGTTTTTATTATCTGCTTCAAGAGATTCCAGTATAAATTTTAGCACATTAAAAAGCTTATTACATGCTAGTGAATATGCGAAAGGTGAACACGTTGTCTTTGTGGCACCAAGGCATGGAACAATATCGCCGTGGTCTAGTAAAGCAACTGATATTTTGCATAATTGTGGGTTTAAAGATATTAAGCGAATAGAGCAAGCTCGCTGTTATGAGTTTGATAAAGATATCTCTATTGAAACAATAAGACAAACACATATCTTTGATCGAATGATTGAAGATGTTTATGAAAATATAGATGAGTTATCAGTTTTATTTGAGGAATTAAAGCCACAAAAAGATGATGAGATAAAAATTATCAATTATCCAGAAAAAATAGATGAAATTAACCAAGAACTGGGTTTAGCTCTGTCTGAAAGTGAAAAGCAATACTTGCTTAAGAGTTATACAGAGATACAAAAAGAACCAACAGCAGCAGAATTAATGATGTTTGCTCAGGCAAACTCAGAGCATTGTCGGCATAAGATATTTAATGCCAGCTGGTATATTGATAATCAAAAACAACCCAAATCGTTGTTCTCAATGATACGAAATACTGAAGCCAACACACCAAGCCCCGCTATTTCGGCTTACAAAGACAATTCAGCTGTTTTTAAAGGTGGTAAGAGTGTACGCTGGATTAAAGATAGTGAAAATAAATACATTGAAGAAACTTTAATTGCTGATATTCTAATTAAGGTAGAAACACACAACCATCCAACTGCAATATCTCCATTTCCAGGGGCTGCAACTGGATCAGGTGGTGAAATTAGAGATGAGGCAGCAACAGGGCAAGGCAGTCGTCCAAAAGCTGGATTAACAGGCTATTCGGTTAGTCATTTGAAAATACCAAGTAATATTCATCCGTGGGAAGAGCATACAATTGGCAAGCCAGAACGCATTGCATCAGCTCTTGAAATTATGCTTGAAGCACCATTGGGAGCAGCGGCTTTCAATGATGAGTTTGGTAGACCAAATATTTGTGGGTATTTTCGTTCACTGGAAATCAATACGCAAGACTTTGGCTGGAGAGGGTATCATAAGCCGATTATGTTAGCTGGTGGTTTAGGAACAATCAATCATGATTTAGCAATAAAACAAGACACACAAGCAGAGGATGTCTTGGTTGTATTGGGTGGCCCTGCAATGTTGATTGGCCTAGGAGGTGGAGCGGCCTCGTCAATGACTAGCGGCAGTAGAAAAGAAGACTTGGATTTTGCTTCGGTACAACGCGGCAATCCAGAGATGGAGCGGCGTTGCCAAGAAGTGATAGACTCGTGTTGGTCTCAAGGTGAAAATAGCCCCATACGTTCAATTCATGATGTTGGAGCAGGTGGTTTATCTAACGCAATGCCAGAATTGCTTGATGATGCTGGGTTGGGTGGAGTGCTAGAGTTACGAGAGTTGCAGATAGATACTACATCCATGACGCCAATGGAAATATGGTGTAACGAATCACAAGAGCGTTATGTTATCTCTATTAAACCCGATAAACTAGATGAGTTTACAAAAATTTGTAGAACAGAACGTTGCCCAGTTGCTGTTTTAGGTAAGGCAACAAAAGAGCAAAAATTAATTGTTAATGACAATTATTTTAATGAAAAAGTTGTGGATATTCCAATGAGTCTTTTATTTGGGAACACGCCGAAAACTGAGAAGAATATCAAGAGAGTAAAGCCAAAGCTTAGTTGTTTTGATAGCAGTTCAATTAGCATAGAGGAAGCTGTAGACAAAATACTAGCATTTCCTACTGTTGCCAGTAAAAAATACTTAATAACAATCGGCGATCGTACTGTATCAGGATTGGTTCATCGAGATCAAATGGTTGGACCCTGGCAAGTTCCAGTAGCAGATTGCGGAGTCACGTTAAGAGATTTTCACTCATATGCAGGTGAAGTCATGTCTATAGGTGAAAAAGCACCATTGGCGTTAATTGATGGAAAGGCATCAGCGCAAATGGCTGTCTGTGAAGCTTTGCTAAATTGTGCTGCCAATTCAATTGGTTCGCTGGACAAAATTAAATTATCAGCCAATTGGATGGCAGCATCAGGATTGGGTCGGGAAGATGAGGTCTTGTTTGAAGCAGTCAAAGCTATTGGTGAAGATTTGTGCCCACAATTGGGAATTGGTATTCCTGTGGGTAAAGATTCTTTGTCGATGAATTCGCAATGGGATGAGGGCAATAAAAAAGTAACAGCACCTGTTTCATTATTAATCTCTGCTTTTGCTAATGTCAAAGATGTTCGCAAAAGCATAACACCTTATTTTGATGCAAAACAAATACACAAGCTATATTACATCGATTTAGCGCAAGGTCACAAACGTTTAGGGGCTTCATCTCTGGCTCAAGTTTATAGTCAGTTAGGTGATGATTGTCCTCAAGTAGAGAATGTTGAGAAGATAAAGTCGTTTTGGCAATTAATGCAATTGTTAATAGATGATGAAATAATATCAGCCTACCATGATATTTCGGATGGAGGGTTGTTTGTTACTCTTGTTGAGATGTGTATGGCAAGTCATTGTGGAGCACAAATTAATATAGACTTTAGTGAAAAAGCTCATCTGAATGTACTTTTTTCAGAAGAACTTGGCGTGGTAGTCGCAGTATCAGCAGAACATGAAGCTGATTTTTTTAGGCAAGTAGAAAAATCTGGTTTGAATAAGGGCGTGTTTGAAATTGGCTTCAGTCAAGTTCCAAAGAATGTACAAATTAGAGCAGAAAATAAAATCATACTCGATGAATCTTTGGCAAGTTTACAAAAAAAATGGAGTTTAACCAGTCACCAGATGGCAAGCTTAAGAGATAATCCAGAAACATGCTTGCAAGAATTTGACTGGATTAGCAAGGATGAAGCTGGCATTAGTCCAAAGGTTTCTTTTGATTTTAGCCAAGAAGTGATAGCGCCTTATGTCAATTTATCGCGACCTAAAGTGGCAATCTTAAGAGAGCAAGGTGTTAATGGCCAAAAAGAAATGGCGATGGCATTTTACAAAGCTGGTTTTGATGCCTATGATGTTCATATGCAGGATTTGCTGGACGGGCGATTTAACTTAAATGATTTTCAGGGTATGGCTGCTTGTGGTGGATTTTCCTATGGTGATGTGCTTGGAGCAGGTAAAGGCTGGGCGCATAGCATCTTATTTAACGAACAAATTAAAGCACAGTTTAGTCAATATTTTGCTAGTGGTGATAAGTTTACCTTGGGCGTCTGTAATGGCTGTCAGATGTTGTCGTCTTTAAAAGAGATAATTCCTGGTGCTCAATCTTGGCCGCAATTTCTAAAAAACACATCGCAGCAATTTGAGGCTCGTTTTTCTTCTGTTATAATTGAGAAGAGTAACTCTATCTTTTTTGAAGATATGCATGGTGCACATATTCCAGTTGCTATTGCACATGGAGAGGGTCGCGCGTGTTTTGAGGATGAATATAACACAAAAAATAGAGCGGTTAGTTATTGTGATAATAATGGTAACAGGACACAAAGCTATCCTTTTAATCCGAATGGTTCTCACAATGCTACAGCAGCTGTTAGTAATGAAGCTGGTAATGTGTTGATAATGATGCCACACCCTGAACGGGTATTTAGAGCAGAACAGATGTCATGGTATCCTAAACAGTGGCAGGGAAATTCACCGTGGATGAGAATGTTTTACAATGCGAGGAGATTTGTTAAGTGAGTGATTCAGTAGAAAATAACGAAAAATATTCAAAAACAGTTATTAAAGAAATGCTAATTAGCGCGATACTTTATTTGCCTATTAGTTTCTTTGTGTGGTTTTATGCCTCAGCATTATTAGTGATACCAGTAAAATATCTCTTGCAAGCAGTACTAACTTTGTGGCAACCTGAACTTTTTAATGCTGTCACGCAGCACCAGTATTTATTAAGTATTGAAACGTTAATTTTTCCATCAGAGACATTTGCTGGTCAAGGCGATAAGTTGGCAGTTTTGGATGTATCGGTTAATCCTATGTTGTATGGTTATGGGGTTGCTGTTATTTCAGGGTTGGTTTTGTCGGTTCCTGGACTGAAGTGGACTAAAGTCATCTTTCAAATAGTTTTGGGTTATTTTGTTGTTGTTTTGGTGCAAACTTTTGGATCTTTTTGGGAAATGATGAAGCATTTAATGTTAGAAGCTGGACCTGATGTGTCTCATGCCATTCTCGAAACAGGCATATCGCCCAATATTATGGCGTTGATGTACCAATTATCTTATTTAATTTTCCCAGCAGTTATTCCTGTTGCTTATTGGATTATAATGAATAATGTCTTTATTGGAGAAATAACTGGCCTGGATAAAAAACAAGCTCGAAACTTTAATAAGAAAGCAGTGTCTGATAAAAAACAAACTGAAGAAGATAAATGAGCGAAACAGTAGCACAATACGAAACGGGACAACAGGAGATTCAAACAGAGCAAACGTTTGAAGAACAATTGTGTCAATACATGATTGAAAACGGAAGACTCAAAGCCGAAGATTTGGCTCGAGGTCAACGCCTCTATGCAGAAACATTAAGTACGTCATTGGTTCCTTTATTGGTTAGGTTGGGTTTGGCATCAGAGAGAGATGTTGCTAATTCATTAAGCGAATTAATGGGTATAGAAATGATAGCTGAAAAGGACTACCCTGAGTCTGTTGCTATTGAAACAGAATTTCCAGAGCGTTTTATGCGAGAAAATTTGTTTGTCCCCATCGCAGAAGACGCAGACACGATAAGTGTTGTTATGGTTTATCCGAGTGATGAATTTACTACAAAATCAATTAAAATGGCTTCGGGTAAAGATTTAGAAATAAAAATCGGTTTACCTTCAGAAGTGGAAAATGCCATAGAAAAACTCTTTGGCGGCGGACGTTCTGCCATGGGGCAGATAGTTGATAATTTATCTGATGAAAATACAGGTGATGAAGAAGATGTGGATCATTTGCGTGATTTAGCATCTGAGGCTCCTGTTATTCGATTGGTAAATATTATTTTACAACGTGCTGTTGAAGCGCGAGCATCCGATATTCACGTAGAGCCTTTTGAAAACCGACTAAAAGTTCGTTACCGAATTGATGGTGTCTTACAAGAGGTTGAGTCACCACCCGCACGATCAACAGCCGCTGTTATTTCTCGTATTAAAATCATGGCAAAACTTAATATTGCCGAAAGACGTTTACCACAAGATGGTCGAATTATGTTGCGAGTGCAAGGTAAAGAATTGGACTTACGTGTTTCGACCGTTCCAACTTCTTATGGTGAGTCTGTCGTTATGCGTATCTTGGATAGAGAAAGTATTGTTTTTGATTTCCATCAGTTAGGGTTTACGGATCGAATACTTGAGCCCTTTAAAAAAGTTTTGGAGTTGCCTCATGGAATCATGTTGGTGACAGGCCCAACGGGTTCTGGTAAAACCACAACACTTTATACGGCACTCCAGCAGTTAAATACCGAAGAGCGAAAAATTATCACAGTCGAAGATCCAGTGGAATACCAATTGACAGGTATTAACCAAATCCAAGTAAAATCTTCAATTGGTTTAGACTTTACCTCCGCATTGCGTGCTATTGTTCGCCAAGATCCTGATGTTATTATGATTGGTGAGATGCGTGATTTAGAGACTGCTAAAATAGCCATTCAATCCGCCTTAACCGGTCACTTGGTATTGTCAACAATTCACACCAATGATGCCTCCGGAGGTATCACGAGAATGCTGGATATGGGTGTAGAAGATTACTTGTTGACTTCTACAGTTAATGGAATTTTGGCACAACGTCTGGTGAGAAAACTCAATCAAGAAACAGCAAAGAAAGAAATATTAACTGCCGATGTGGTCAAAAGCATGGGTTTAGATAAGCTTGTCAAACAAGATGAATACGCTTTTTACAAACCAGTGCCTAGTGAAAATAATTTAACAGGTTATGCAGGACGTATGTCAATTCTAGAGTTTTTGGAAATGTCTGATCCCATTCGCCGCATGATAATGAGTCATGCAACAGCGGGTGAAATTCAAGCTCAAGCCTGTAAAGAAGGCATGACAACTATCTACGAAGATGGTTTATTAAAATGTTTGGAAGGCAGAACGAGTTACGAAGAAATACTGCGTGTTTCTCAAGATGGTGAGCATTAAAATTTATGGCGCAATTTGTATACAAAGCACTGACACCAGCAGGTGAACAACTCGAAGGACAAATGGATGCCACTTCACGTGATGAAGTGATTAGTAAAATTCAGGCAGCTGGCAATATTCCAGTAACAGCAAAAGAACTGGGCACGGGCTTTTCATTTGAAAATTTAATGGCTTCACGCAAGACGATTACTCAGAAACAAGTTGGTGAATTTACTGATCAGTTAGCTACCTTGCTTAACTCAGGTATGCCGCTTGAGCGGTCTTTGAGCGTTATGATTGATTTGATTGATGAAGAACGATTACGCGTTATGGTTGAACAAGTGCGTGATAAGGTGCGTGGTGGAGGAACACTCTCTGATGCCTTGGAAGAACAACATGTTTTTTCTAACATGTATACAAACATGGTGCGAGCAGGTGAGATGGGCGGAACCTTAGAGGTTACTTTGGAGCGCCTGTCTGATTATATGTCGCGAGCTAAGGAATTAAAAGACTCAGTGGTTTCGGCAATGATTTACCCAACCATCTTGTTTATATTGGCAGGTGTTTCCATGTTTGTCTTGTTGGGTAAGGTTGTACCCTCTTTTAAGCCAATGTTTGAGGATGCGGGTATTGATTTACCAACTATTACCCAAATGGTTTTGTCTATTGCGGGTTTTGTGCAGAGTTATTGGTGGGTGATGATTTTAATATTTGTTGCTATCATCGTTTTGATTAAACAAAAGCTTAAAGAAGCCGATTTTCGACTTGAGTGGGATAAAAAATTGTTAACCTTGCCTTTGGTCGGTGATTTAATTACCAAAATTGATATCGCTCGATTCACCCGAACTCTCGGAACTTTGGTTGATAGTGGTGTGCCACTCTTATCAGGGTTAACCATTGCAAAAAAAGTGATAAACAATACATTGCTAAACCAAATTGTTGGTGATGCTTCAGAAAAAGTAAAACATGGTGAACCTTTGGCTTCAGGATTGGACAAAGTAGATGAGTTTCCACGTTTAGCTCAGCAATTGATTAGTGTGGGTGAGGAAACTGGAAAATTAAATGAAATGCTGTTAAAAACAGCAGATACATATGATATTGAAGTTAAGACTTCAATTGATCGCATGATTTCGTTGTTGGTACCTGTTGTGGTATTGGTATTGGCAGCTTTAATCTTTTTTATAATATTTGCTATCATGATGGCAATGTTAAAAATGAATGAAATAGCAGGATAGAGGTACAAAATGACACATAAAAAGAATATGAGAAAAGCACAAACTGGTTTTAGTTTGATTGAGATTTTAGTGGTGATGGTGATGATGGCGACATTGATAGGTTTGGTTGCTAATGGAATCGGAAAGAGTAAAATAAAAGGACAGATTCAAGAAACAAAAATCAGAATTGGCAAACTTAAAAATAAAATAGAAGAATATAATCTTGACTTAGGTTACTACCCAAGAAGTCTGGATGAATTACTTAATGACAATGGTGATGGTAATTGGATGGGGCCTTATATTAAAAAACGCGATTTAAAAGATGCGTGGTCCGAGTCATTTAACTATTCAAACCCAGGCCAACACGATGAAGAGTTTAGCATTGTCTCTTATGGTTACGATAAGTCACCTGGTGGTTCGCAGTTTGATAAAGATATCAATAGCTGGGATTTATAAAATTTAAAACAGCTCATGCTAAAATTGTCTGCACAAAAACAAACAGGATTCACCTTAATTGAGGTGATTGTTGTTATGGTCATGATAGCTGTGCTTGCTGGCATGGTAGCATCAGGCATGACTGATAGTTTAGGCAAAGCCAAAATTCGTGCAGTCAGCAAAAATTTAGTATCCGCCATGCGATATACGCGGGGACAAGCTATAGTTAAGCATGAACAAAAAACCATAACCTTTAATGTGGAAGACAAGACCTACCAAGCTCCACGAAAAAAAGTTGTGCATATTCCCGATGAAATTGATATTAATGTTTATACCGCAGATTCGGAAGTTGCTGATGAAACCACGGGTTCTATTCGTTTTTTTTCAGATGGAAGTTCCACAGGTGGTTGGGTAAAGTTGACCCACAAGAATAAGATTTGGAAAATAAATGTCAACTGGTTGACTGGCGAAATAGCCATGATTGAAGGGTCCAGTACATGAAATCGAACATGAAAATCAGTACAAAACAAAATGGCTTTACCTTGCTGGAAGTTTTGATTGCTTTTACCATGTTGGCAGTGATTTTTGCGACAACAATGGAAATTATAGCAGGTTCTGCGCGTAATACGCGAAAGGCTACGGACAATACGCTTGTTGCTTTATATGCACAAAGTAAATTGGATGAGTTGGGATTGTTTGAAAAACTTGAAGAAGGCAGCAGTAGCGGCGATTTCGATGATAACACCAGTTGGGAATTGGATGTTGTACCCTATGATGTGCCCTATGAAGGTAATGTTAATCAAGATTTTTCAGCTGTAGAATTAATGGAAGTAACATTAGTTGTTACTACCGAACGTGGTGGTAGGCAACGCCAAACCGAATTTAAAACCTTACGCGCTATAACGCCAGATTTTAATCAGGGGCGGAAATGAAAAAGTTAGCAAGTAAACCAATAAATAAGCGTCAATCGGGATTTACTTTAATAGAAATTATTGTTGTAATGACAATGTTGGCTCTTATCATGAGTATGGTATATGGTGCGATAAATACCAGTCGAAAAATGGCTTCAAAAGGAATAAAACGTATTGATGCCACAAATGAAGTGCGTGTTGTGCAAGAGTTGATTAGGCGACAAATTTCACGAATACTGCCTATGGCTTTTAAGGAAGATGATGGTACTTTTGTTATTTTTGAAGGTGATGAACAGCATATTATGTATGTTTCCCCGATGCCAGGGTATTTAGGCAAAGGTGGGCCGCACGTGCAATTAATTGAGATTGTTAATGCAAAAGGTGGTAAAATCCTGCAATTTTCTCATTGGCTATTAAATGATTCTTTGGAAGAGGATGCCTTTGATAGTTCTGAGCAAGAGCCTGTTGTGTTGCTTGAAAATGTTGAAGATGCATATTTCAGCTTTATGAAGTTGGATGAAGAAGGCGAACCAGGGGACTGGGAGAGTGAATGGGAAGAAGTTGAAAACACGCCGCTTATGGTTCAACTAGAGGTTGAGATGGGTGAAAAATCGTTAATGTCTTTTCCGACAATGGAAATAGCATTAATGTTAGATGCAACGGCTACCAATAGGCGAGTTAGTAATCACTTGATATTAGGAAATAGAAATAACCAGGATGAAATCAGATGAGAAAGCAATCTGGAGTCGCGATAATTTTGGTTTTATGGGTAACTGTTTTACTAACAGTTATTGCCTCTAGCTTTGCCTTGTCGGCTCGCATAGAGGGTGTGCAAGCCAAGATGGTTTTTGATACCACTAAAGCCCGTTATTTGGCGGAAGCAGGCTTGCATAGAGCTGTTTATGAGTTGCGAAACCCAGACCCGGATTCACGTTGGATGGCTGATGGTCGTAGCTATGAAATGGATTTTGCGGATGCTAAGATTGAGATAAAAATAACCGATGAAACAGGTAAAATAGATATAAATTTAGCCAATGAGGAACTTTTAACAGGACTGTTTGCCTCATTAGGCATGAGTGAAGATGAGGCGATGACCTTAGCTCAACGCGTGATAGATTGGCGAGATAATGACAATATCAAAGGACTTGATGGGGCTGAAGATGATGACTATGAAGCCGAAGGGTTTGCCTACGGAGCAAAAGATGCATTATTTGATACGGTACCCGAATTACAACAAGTAATGGGGATAAGTTATGAAATGTATCGGCAGTTAGAAAAAGCCATAACCGTTTATTCTGGCAGTAGAAATATAAATATTGCCTATGCTTCAGAGCAGGCGTTAATGGCGTTAGATGGTGTTGAGCGAGAAGATGCTAGGCAATTTATTGAAGAACGTGAACAAACAGAAAGAGGCGATGCTTTACCGCTTTTACCAAATGGTCAAACGAGTACAGCTCGTGGTGGTGGAGTTGCTTTTAGTATCGTTGCAAAAGCAACGCTTAGTAACGGTCACTGGGCAGAATTAGATGCAACAATCCGTTTAGGCGGTACAGTAAATGGACGACCTTTTCGCATAATGCGTTGGCGTGACAATGAACATATTTAAGTGAAGTATACTTAGAAAAATTGTAGAATAATAAATGAGTACAATAGATAAATTACAAAATGAGTTAAGCAACTGGTATGAGACCTCATCAGTTGGTCAATTTTTGCGTTGGTGGAAATCCGAGCTCATGTCTTTTGTGCCAGAAAAATACCAGCAGCAACTCTTTCCTCAGCCCATCAATATCCTCTTGACTCAAGAGCACGATAAAGTGTTGGTATGGAAAAATACGGACGATAGCTTTATTCTAGAGTCCAGCGATGATGACGATGAAATGTGGTGGCACAAAATCCAGCACATCATAAAAGCGGCTGAAGGTCGACGTGTCAATGTGGTTTATTTATTATCAAGCAAGGATGCATTGGTGCGTAAGATTGCTCTACCACAAGCCGCCAAAGAAAACCTTGATGAAGTGATAGGCTTTGAGTTAGATAAATATGTGCCATTTAAAGCAGAACAAGTGCAATTGGGATACAAGATTGATCAGGATAATTCTAATGATGATAAAATTGTTTTAGATTTAGCAGTTATTCCCAAGCAAAAAGTAGCAGATGTTATCGCATTAACAGAAGAAAAATCTATTGCAATAGATGCTTTGGATGTGGATATTGGTGAAGCCAATCGTCCTTCTACTTTGGGAGTTAATTTATTGCCCGAAGAAAACCGCAAAGAGAGGAATTATTTTAATCTCAAGCTAAATTTAGGGTTGTTATTATTGCTGTTTGTATTAACGTACTTTGTTCTGTATACCTCGGTTGCTCACAAGCAAGAAAAAGTCGAACAATTGACTAATATTAATGCCGAACTAAGCAAGCAAGCCAAAAAAGCAAAATTGTTAAGAAAAGAACTCAAATCAGTTATTGTTTCTAGTAAATTCTTAAATAACAAGAAAAAGGATAGTCCTAGTTTGGTTAATATTTTACAAGAGATGACAACTCGTTTGCCAGAGGATACCTATATTACTAGATTAAAAGTAAATACAGATAAACTAGAACTTACTGGACAATCAAATAATGCCAGTAGTTTAGTGCCAGAGCTTGATAAGTCAAGCAGCTGGTATGAACCTGAGATTGTTGGAGGGGTAACTGAAGACAGGCGTACAAAGAAAGAGAAATTTACCATCAAAGCATTGTTGAAAGAACCAAAAATTGAGGATGAAAATGACAACGCTAGCTAATAAATCAGAACTAAATCGGTGGTACGCTCTTGGGATATTGATTTTTGTCTTCGTAGTGGTCTATTTTATCTTTTTTCAGGGGTTTGTTGATGAACACAGCTTGTTAAATGAAGAAATTGACAACCTCGAGCAAGATAGGCGCGAGTATACTCAACTTGTTGAAATTATACCTGAACTACAAAGGCGCATTAATACAGTAAAGGCAAATGTTGGCGATAATACCAGTTTCTTAATTGCAGATAGTTACAATTTAGGCACACCAGAATTAACCCGAATTCTAAAAAGTATTGTTTCTGAAAATACATCTTCATCTTCAGAATGTCAAATAGTGAGTAACACACCCTATAAAGATAAAAATCCAGAGCAATTTGAAAAAATTGTCTTAAAAGTGCGTATGCGCTGTCAATACGATAAAATGTTAAATGTTTTATTGGCTTTTCAAGAACACATTCCTTATCTATTTGTTGACAACCTAAATCTTGAGCAACGCTTGATCCGAACTCGAAGAAATCAAAAACCGACGCACCCAAAGCTAGAAGTGCGTTTTGATTTAATTGCTTATTTGAATAAACCCGTTAAAATTAAGAAAAAAAATGCTAAAAAATAATTTATTTGGACAACTTTTAATCGGAATATTGATTGTTTTATTGCTGATTGCAAGCATTCAGATGCTCGGTATTGGTCGTCAGGTGAGTTCAGTTAAGTTGGATGAAACTGAACAGGTGAGTATTCCTAAGGTTCCTAATATTTTTAATCAACTAGAGCCAGAAGAGAAGATAGATTGGAAGAAGATGGTTGACATTGCATCAACCAAGCCGATTTTTAGTACGACACGAGAGCCCTTTGTCGATGAAGTTGAAGAAGTAGCTGAAGAGCCTCCTGTTGAAATTGCAGAATTAAAAGCACAAATCACAGGCATTGTGATAACGCCAGAAAATTCTTATGCCATGATACTGGATCCAGCTACGAATAAACGAAATTCCTATAAAGTGGGTATGCCATTAGATGGAGAGTTAGGGGGTTGGACAATTACATCAATACAAAGCCGCAAAGTAACCTTTGTATCGGATGATGAAAAGACAGAAGAATTAGAGCTTAAAGTGAGTGGTGGAACAAAGCCTGCGAAGAAATTAGCTGCACAAAAAGCAAATACACCCGTTAAAAAAGGCGAAGTTGCTAGAGCCAACAAGCCATTAAGCCGAAAAGACAAGAAAAAGAATGCGGACGATATCCGTAAAAAAATAGCAGCCCGTCGCGCACAAATGCGTGCAGAAGCTGCAAACAAGAAAAACTAGGAGATAATTAGTGATTAAAAAATTAATCATCATTTGTATAACAGTAGGGTTGATGTCATGTGCATCGACACCGCTGGATCTATCTAAAGAAGTGGATGGATACGATTACCTAAAAGGCATAGAGAGCCAAAAATACTCTGGTGCAATTTTTGGTGATGAAAAATCTGACAAAGACCCCAAGAAAAAGGAACAATATGAGTTCTATCCAGGAACGGGTAAATTTATTGATGTCAAAGCAGCAAGCAAACAACAAAAGCCAGTAACAAGCAAAGGTGAAATAACTTTGAATTTTGAAGGAAACTCATTGCCCGCAGTTGTTAACTTAATTTTAGGTGATGTTTTAAAAGAAAATTACGTTATTGCACCAGGTATTTCTGGAGAAGTAACTTTTGCGACGGTAAAACCAGTCAATAAAGATCAAGTATTACCAATTTTAGAAATGTTATTGAGCTGGAATAATGCTGCACTGGTCTATATAGAAGACCGTTATCATGTGATGCCACGAGCGGATGCCATCAAAGGAAATCTTATTCCTGCTTATGGACACATGCAAAAACGCAAAGGTTACACTGTTATGGTTGTGCCGTTAAAATATATAGCACCTACTGAAATGGAAAAGGTGTTAACGCCTTATGCAAAAGATGGTGCTATTGTCAAAGCCGATAATGCCCGAAACTTATTATTTCTCTCTGGTACAAAAAGAGAGCTGAATATGTACTTAGATACCATTAATATATTTGATGTGGATTGGTTAGAAGGCATGTCAACGGGAATTTTTACACTAAATCGCGTAGAAGCAAGCACTATAGTTGGTGAACTCGAAGCTATATTCGGTGAAGGCGCTGACAACCCATTAGCTGGCATGTTCCGCTTTATGCCACTTGAGCGTTTAAACGCCATTATGGTTATTACCCCACAAGAAAGCTATTTGCACAAAGCACAAGAATGGATAAAACGCCTCGATCGATCAGACTCAGAAGCATCAAGTAATCTCTATGTCTACAACGTTAAAAATATCAAAGCCGATGATTTGGCAGGTTATCTTAGTGATGTGTTTGGCGGTAGTAGTAGCGGTGGAAGCTCGCGAAGTTCAAAAAAAGATAGTGCAGGAAAAGTAGCGCCTGGACTTACTGGGCGAGAAATTGGTTCAAAAACAAATAAATCAAAACCAGTTAAGAAAACAAAAAGAAATAATTCATCCAGCCAAAACAATGATGGGCCTAGTTTTACGGCAATTGAAGAAAATAACCAAATATTAATTAGTTCAAGCGCACAAGAATACGATGCTATTATGGCAGCAGTCGCTAGATTGGATATTGAGCCTAAACAAGTGCTGATTGAAGCAAAGATAATAGAAGTGACATTAACAGACAATGAGTCCTCTGGGGTTGAATGGTTATTCGGCTCTGCAAGAAATGTGACAAACACAACAAACAAAACACTTGGAATAAGAGATACTGATTCTGCTAGATTTGGTGCTGGTGGTTTAACTTATGTATTAACAGGAGTGGATGTTCAGGCGACGATATCAGCAACTGATACAAAGGGTCGTGTAGTTGTATTATCAACTCCTTCATTATTAGTGTTAAACAACAAAGAGGCTTCTATTAATGTCGGAACAAGGATTCCAGTTCCCAATAATTCCCTAAATAATGGAGGGTTAAACACATTTACTTCGATAAGATATCTGCAAACAGGTACAAAATTAACAGTAACTCCACGAATTAATCCAGGTGGGTTGGTATATATTGAAGTTGCACAAGAAGTCAGTTTGCCAACATCTGTGGATGCGAGCGGAAATAGGGATATAAATAATCGTGAACTTACAACCGAAATAGCAGTGCAAAGTGGTGACACAATTGTTATGGGTGGGTTAATAAAAGAAGATAGAAGCCATAGTAAGAATGGTGTGCCAAAGTTAAATAGAATTCCACTGCTTGGAGGTTTGTTTGGTTCAAGAAATCGAACGAATGAGCGAACTGAGCTGATATTATTATTAACACCAACAGTAATAGAAAACCCAGAACAAGCAAAACAATTAACCAAAGAATACATTACTCAATTTAAGGGGTTAAAACCACTTAAGACGCACGCAAAAAAATACGAAGGTTATTACAAATACACAGGAAAGAAAAACCCAAAAGATGAAAATTATCAATATAAACAAGAGCAAAACAACAATGAATAAAGTAAAAATAGCGTTTTTAATCGTAGCAGTATCGTTAATGATGACGGCCTGCGAAGACCAAGAAAAAAATAAATTAGATAATCGCGTCAGGGATAGTTGGAAAAACAAAATAGAAAAAAACTATAAAGAAGCCTATAAATTCTTAAGTCCAGGCTGGAGAACAACTGAAAATGAAAATGCATTTGTCCAGAGAATGAATATGGCAAAAATTAAATGGCTTAATGCAAAAATTAAAAATAAAATATGCACACAAAAGGATGTCTGTGAAGTAGAATTATTAATTGATTACGAATATCAATTTAAAGGGTCTTTTGCCGATAAGCTTGCGGTGACGACAGCGGTAAAGGAGAATTGGATAATGAAAGATAATAAATGGTATCATGTCCCAGCTAAGACTAAATTGCGCTAATTAACAAAATTTTCTTGTTAATTAAAAGATTTTATCGTAATATTCATCCCAAGGCTATCTGCTTTTAATGGATTTCCATTAAAAGAGTATGTGGCCCTGTATATATATAATTAACTTTTAGGAGTTCTAAAAAATGAAAAGAAACAATTTAACAACTGCATTGATCGCAGGTATTGCTGGCGTAGCTGGTATTGCATCTGTATCAACTGCTGTTAACTTAAATTCAGATGGTACAGGACAGGTATTAATCTATCCTTACTATACTGTAAATAATGGTTTAAACACATTAATCTCTGTTGTTAACACAACGGATAAGACTAAAGCTATCAAGGTACGTTTCCTTGAAGGTAAAAATAGTCGTGAGTGTTTAGATTTTAACTTATTCTTGTCTGCTTATGATGTTTGGACGGCAGCCTTGATTCCTGATACTGCATCTGATTTGTTCTCTCCAGGGTACGCAGGTCAAAATACAGTTAAGATAATTACAAATGACACTTCTTGTGTGGATCCATCTATAATCAGTACTAGTGGTTATCAGTTCCTTCCTTATGGCTATAATCCTAACGACGATGGTGTAGAGCCTGCTTATGATCAGCAAGGTCTTGATTTGCAACGTTGTACCGAAGGTCATTTTGAAATGATTGAGATGGGCGATGTAACTGACCAAGATACGATTGATGGTGTAGATCACGGAACAACAGGTGTTCCTGCAGACTGTGGTGAGGCTTATAAAAATACTGACCCAGGTGGAATTTGGACTGGTGTTATCTCTGGTATTGATGCTCCGTCTGGTGGTATCTTTGGATCAGCTTCAATTATTGATGTTGCTGGTGGTACTGATATAGCTTACAATGCTGATGCAATAGATGCATTTACTACTGTTCCTAGAATTACTTTCTCTGGCGACCAAAAACCTGATTTAGCAGATGGTAACGTTTTGGATAGTAATATTTTTTATGGTGGTAATGTTATTACTGATACTTGGAACTTGAGTTCTGTTCAAGCGGTTAGTGCTGTTTATATGCATGACAGTATCTTTGGTGAATATAGCTTAGAAGATGTTGTTGGTGCTAATACAGAGTGGGTTGTGACTTTCCCAACCAAAAAACACTATGTGGATTCATTTGTTAGTGGTTTTCCTACAACTCCTTATCAGCCATTCCTAAAGGAATTAAACGAAAATGGTACTGGCGCTTGTGAAGTTTACACGTTTGAGTATTATGATCGTGAAGAGCAAGTTCCTGATCCAAGAGTGGCAGCGCGCCCACCATCACCACGCCCACCAGGCGTACATAATGATGATGCTGTGTTGTGTTGGGAAACCAATGTAGTTGAGTTTAATGACTCAGAAGTTACAAGTGGTGATTCATTAATTCTTGGTTCTAAAAATACCACGCATTTCATCACAGCTAATAAACCTGCACAAGCAGCAACTCCGACAACTCCAGCAGTTGATCCTAGTTACTTTGATACAGGTTGGGTAGCTATGCACTTTAATACACAAAGTACAAATGATAACGTTTCTACTAATGTTTATGAAGGTTTACCTGTAACTGGTTTTGCTGTACAACGTTATGTTAATGCAAACCTATCAGGTGGTGTTTTAGCTAACTATGCAGGCTTGTTCGCACATAGATATTCTAGAAATATCCATAACTAAATTTTTGCA
>JALWML010000061.1 GCA_027083915.1 Lysobacterales bacterium
CTAATATACAAGCTTATATTTCCCCACAATCAACCAATGGAAGTACCCAATATTTTAGTTTAAATCGCCCACCTAGCTTGCTAAAAGCCTCAAGCAAACCATCCAAATCCTTAGGGTGATGAATAATATCCATGCGGTAGAAGTCTTTGTAGCCTTCTACTTGCTCTTTTATGTCGTATTGGGCATGTTTTCGGCTGAAACCATAAGCATTGTACAGAGTAAATCCTGTAATATTTTCTAAATTCAACACCACATCTACGGCATCGTCTTTGATGGATTTGTTTATCATAATGGTAATGAGTTGTTGATTACACATGATTTTTCTTCTCTAGTTTGTAGTAAAAAATAGGTAACAAATATAAGGTTGCAATGGTTGAGGTAAATAATCCTCCGATAACCACAATAGCTAATGGCTTTTGGATTTCAGCACCAGGCCCTGTGGCAACCACTAATGGCATCAACCCAAACATGGCGGTGGTTGCTGTCATTAAAATAGGACGCAATCGATCACCTGCTGCATTAGATACCAGTTTAAATAAATCCTTGGTTTTGTATTTGACCGATTCGATATGCGATAACATCACTACGCCATTGAGTACCGCAACACCCAACAAGGCAATAAAACCGATAGAAGCTGGCACCGAAACATATTGTCCACTGACAAATAAACCCAAGATGCCGCCCATTAAGGCAAAAGGAATATTGGCAAGAATCAAACCAGCTTTTGCCAATGAGTTGAATGTTGAAAAGAGAATAATCACAATCAAAAACAAAACTAAGGGAATCACCGTTAGCAGATTGTTTGTGGCTCTGATTTGATTTTCAAACTCGCCACCATAGACGACATAATATCCACTGGGTAATTTTAATTCAGCATTAACATTTTGTTGCAACTCTTCGACAAATCCGACCATATCACGCCCTGATACATTGGTGGCAACTACGGCAAAACGCTCGGCATTTTCACGCTCGACTAATGCAGGACCCACTTTTAAAGTGACATCTGCAATATCTTTTAAGCGTAAGCTTGTGCCATCAGGCATAATTACCATCAATTTTTCTAACTCTCTTATGGAAGAAATTTGACCAGAGTTTGATTTATTGGCAAACATAATCGGTGTTTTGATTTTTCCTTTAATTATTTCTGCTGCTTTAAAGCCATCGACCTGGATATTTAAATAATGCGATAACTCGGTGACACTCATGCCAAATTGACTGGCAAGCTCTGGTTTTAACACCACATTGAGATAATCACCACCCTCGATTATGGTGGTTTGTACATCAACACTGCCTTGGGTTTTCTTTACAATTAAAGAAATATCATGGGCAATTTTTGACAATTGCGTAATATCTGCTCCAAAGACTTTTGCAGTAACCGCACCTGTAGAACCAGTTAACATCTCAGATACTCGCATTTGAATGGGTTGCGTAAAGCCAAAGTTGATACCAGGATATTGCAGTAGAATGTGGCGAATTTTATCTTCAATTTCAGATTTTGTTGCCACTTCCCAGGTATCACGTGGTTGCAGTTCCATAAATACATCGGTTTCATTTAAACTCATGGGATCAAGACCCAATTCATCAGAACCAACACGGGCGACGATTTGTTTAATCTCAGGGACATTTGCCAATAAAGCCTTTTCAATTTGTTTGTCCAAATCCAGTGACTCTTTAAGAGATATAGT
>JALWML010000062.1 GCA_027083915.1 Lysobacterales bacterium
TATACAGAAAATAGCACAGAACAGTTTATCTATGCTCGGTTAATGAGTGACTCCATAACAAAATTGGATTTAGTGATTAATAAACAAGTTGTCGCTTGCTTTAAATGCTCTAACTTTATAAATTAATCATTTAGAGACCTTTGCATAACTCTGGGGCGGTGGAAAAAAGAATGAGTCGAATAGCTCGCTATTTGCGAGTTTTTTTACCGTAGAGTGGAGTTTTTTACAACTTTTTTACTCGTTCCACGAGTTGTGCAAAGGTCTCATTTAATAACAAAAGCCGCTTTCTTCTTGCGTACAGGTGGTGAAACGTATTTTTCACGTCTGATTTGTGGTACGGGCATTCCAGCTTCTTTTAATAAACCAAAGGCATCATCGACCATCGCTGGATTTCCGCACAAATAGGCGACATCATTCTCGGCATCGAATTTGAGGGTTTCAAGATAACTTTGTACATGTCCTTCACGGTTAAATTCCGAAGGATTATCTAATTTTACTCGACTCACACAACTGACATAATGGTAATTATCTAATTCTTCGGCATTCTGACGAAATTCATTCGCATACAACAACCCCGATTCATCGCGTGCACCCATGATGACAAATACTTCGGCATTATCTCTTTTTATACGCATCATGAGTTCATTGGTCATAGCGCGATAAGGCGTAACACCCGTACCCGTGGCAACCAAAAAATAACGTTTAAGCTTATTATCAGTTAAACAAAATCGTCCATAAGGGGCACTGGCTTTTATCACATCACCAACCTTCATAGCGGATAGTCCAACGGTTGCCAAACCACCTTTGACCCACGAAACAGCCAATTCAATGGTATCAATTGTGCCTGTATTACTTTTGAGAATGCTGGCAACGGAATAACTGCGAAACACTTCTTGCCCATCTTGTTCAAACAACAAACGAATAAATTGCCCAGCGACCAATTCTAATTTTTGACCATCAAGAATCTTAAATTCAAAGTGTACGGTGTTGTCATTTAGGTCTTTATAAGATATTAATTGTAAATTTAACGCATCTGCCATTGTCGTTTCTCAATATAATAATAAATAATTGCTCCATTCTAATAGAGCATGATAAAATAGTAAAATGAATAAACCAAGCATCCTCTTTTTAGACAACACTTACCCCAAAGCCTACCAACTATCCACCTTGAAACAAAAAGCCATAGGCGGAACCGAGTCCAGTGTGGTCAAAACAGCATTGATTTTATCTAAAGAATATAAGGTAATTGTTGCACAAAAACACCGTGAAAAAGAAACGATTGAAAGTGAAAGCTTGAGTTTTATCCCTAAAAGTCAGATGCATAAAACCAACCCAAATTTTATCGTAGTGCTACGCAAATATCCCTTGTTAAAAGGATTGAAAAAACAATTCCCAAAGGCAAAATTATTCCTGTGGTTGCACACCTACAAAAACACCGAATACGTATTTAAAAGAGTGGGTTTATCCAAAACAGATACAACTATCATTTGCAACTCCAAAACCCATGCCAACCACACCGCACAAATTCTAAACAAATCATTTTTAGGCAGAATGTTTTCACTTTTTTCAAACAAGACCAAAGTGGCTTATTGTTATAACCCAATTGCCATGCCAAATAAGAAGCTTGTGAAACGTGACGTCAACAAATTACTGTTCTTTTCATCACCAAATAAAGGCTTAAAAC
>JALWML010000063.1 GCA_027083915.1 Lysobacterales bacterium
ATTTAAAGGAGAATTATTGTGTTCAGATTTTTTATTAGTAGTGCATGAGCGTAATTTTGATTCAACTCCATTTTCAAAATTTAAAATTAAAATAAATTTACCCCATCTTAAAGAAAAGTTTTCTGATTGTCACGATGGATTACTCACCTTTGAAAATGGAATTAAGAGAAGTTATAATAAATGCATAATTCAATTATCTCAATCATTGCCATATCCAAACACATATCATTTTATATTTTATCACTTTACTTAATTTGACATTATTATTTTAAATACATATACTGACACATATATTTAATATTTATAAAAATCATGGGTCAAGTTACAATATATTTAGAAGATGAAATAGAAAACAAGATGGTTGAAGCGGCACAATCGGCTCATTTGTCTAAGAGCAAGTGGATTGCTCAAGTGATTAAAGAAAAAGTAGACTCGCAATGGCCGTTGTCTGTACAAGAAGCAGCAGGCAGTTGGAATGATTTTCCGAGTGCTGAAGAATTGCGAGAAAACATTGGTAAAGATACAAAACGTGAGACATTGTAAGTGTATGTTCTAGACACCAATACGCTAATCTATTATTTTAAAGGAATGGGTCGTGTTAAATCACACTTATTATCGACACCTCCACAAGAGATTGCCATTCCATCCATTGTACTGTATGAACTTGAGGTCGGTATTGCCAAATCTAATTCACCAGCAAAACGCACTAAACAGTTAAGAGATATGTGTTCTGTAGTAAACATTCTGCCATTTACTCAAGAAGAGGCAAAAATAACCGCACAAATACGAGCCCAACTTGAAAAGAGCGGTACGCCTATTGGACATTATGATTACTTAATTGCAGGCACAACCTTAGCCAATAATGGAATATTGATAAGCAACAACACCAAAGAGTTTGAACGGATTGATGAGTTAAAACTAGATAACTGGTTTTAATATGAATATTAAATTTTTAATTAATGAATATCAAAATATTAACCCTGATGAAGGAAAAGTTATTACGTTTGATGAATGGGACGAAATCCCACAAAATATTGTCATCAAAGATATTTTTACAATAAATACACAAAGATATCGAGACTTTGGCTTAATAGATCATATTCAGCTAGAAATGTCTGAAAGCTCCTCGACACTACTTGGTTTATGGATTCTTGGTTGTTATTACCAAAAGAAGTATTCCCATTATACTATCCAGTTAACACACAAAAACTCTGATGTTAAAACAATTAAAATGAATATTGAGAAAGAACCAATCCTAAACGTCAACCTTGATAGTTTTAAATGGTATCCTGAACGTATTGATGATTTCGAACAACCTTTATATGCAGGTATAAAACCGCACATGAAGTTATCATCTAGCACAGATGAAATATATAATATTGAAAACTATAATCAAAGAGACTTACTCGAAGGATTTGGTAATTTGAGTGCTGCCTGTGCATTAGCCGAATTCTTTTTAAATTTTGGGCACAAACTGTCTAAAGATACAAACTATGATTATCTTAAAGAAGCATGGTCAAGTGATTTTCTTAATAGCAACTCTTGTGAAGCCAGAGTGTATAAAATTGACGCTATAAGGACGAATATTTTTGATGTAGATGTATAGAGTAATTGGAAAAATTGAACTAACTGTAGGCTTATTACTTATAACTTATGCAAGTTATTTAATGCTGGATTTTAC
>JALWML010000064.1 GCA_027083915.1 Lysobacterales bacterium
ATCCATCGCTACGGTTGGTGATGCTATGAGTGTTTTTAGTGAAATAAGAAAGGAGTTTAGTGACAAATATAAAAAACTTATTTCGGCAATTCTTAACAAGGTTGATAAACTTATTATTTGTACTATACATGATTCTATTCCCGATTTTGAGCAACGGGCATTAACAGCTTTAGCCTTTTATAATGAAATAATTCTAAAACAAGCAATTGCTAAAAATCTTCCAATCCTTGATTTAAGACTCTTGTGTAACGAAAGAAAAGATTACTCAATTGTATCGCCAATAGAACCATCCAAATTTGGAGCAAAAAAGATTGCAAATTTAATCTATGCTATCGCTTTAAAGCATGATTTTAGCCATGAAAATTCTGTAATTTATTCATGAGTAAAAAAAAGAAAATTCAAATATTAGATTTTGAAGAACTTATTAAACTTCACACAGGAACGCTTATAGCAAGAAGAAAAGCTTTATTACAATGTGAGGAATCCCTATCAGCTAGTGATAGATTGCCAGACTATCAAGTTGAACAGGGAACTATTGAGTTTAAGCAAACTAAAGAATGGATAAATGCTTATCAAGATTTAAAGATGGTGTTGAAAAACAGAGAGCATTGGGGGAAACGGAAATGAGTAAAAAGTTACCAAGGTTTGAAGTTGAAGCAGTAACCAGACTTTCTATGGGAGGGGTTGTATTTGTATGCTCATTAGGTAATTTGGATTTTATTATAAAACCAGGATTATTTCTTGGTAATGCAAAAATTAAAGGTGGAGATATTCCAAGAAAAGTTGATTCACAAGGTCAGCAAGTTGAAAACATATGGGGTTTTAATTTGGAGTCAGTTAACGATTTACAACAATTTGAAATAGGTGATATTGTTGAACTTTCTCAAGATTAGAGTTCGTCAGTTACAAACTCTTTCCCCACATAGTAATTAACCGCATTTCTGCTGTGTTCGGAATAAAACCACTGCTTGGTTTTTTTGCAATAGGCAAAGGCGTGTTTGCTGCGTTTGCCTTGTTGGGTGTTTTCTAATAAATTTCCTGCGGCATAGTAGACTTCACAAAATTCAAAGGATTTTATGGAGAATTTGATTTCATTCGAAATAAATTCTTCGTTTTGTTTGAGCATCCAGAGGTTTTTGTTAGGGAGATAGTGTGTTGTGCGGTAAAAGATAAGCTCTTTATCCTTATCAATTATCTTGGCATAACCGTGGGTTGCTGAATAGACGTTGTAGACGATAAAATGATTGTCGCCATTGGCATAATTGATGTAAGCAACAATGGTGAATGGTATGCCCTGATAGTTGATGTTTTGACCAATGGTTAAGCGACTATTTTGTTGCACGTGGTTAAAGCTATAGAGTGCTTTGAAATTATTTTTGAAATCCATGACTGTGCCGCAATATTGACATATCAAGTTTTTACTGCGTGTGGTGTTACCCAAAATACCTAATGGGGCTTGGCATTTTTTGCAGTTGATGGAATTAATTTTCATGTTGAATTTCAAAGGCATCCAACCATTTGCCTTGTTGGCAATAAATGTGGTTGTTTTTAAAGGATAAGATAACTAACTCTGCGGATTGGTTGCTTAAGTAAGTTTGTCTGTACTTACCGTTGAGAGCTCTTTTTTGCGTGACTAACCATTGTTTGTCTAATAATTCTATTTGTGAATTGGGTAAT
>JALWML010000065.1 GCA_027083915.1 Lysobacterales bacterium
CGTAAAATCCATCAGAAAGCAATTCCACTTGTCGGTGGCATTGCTTTGGTGATTTCGTCTGGCATTGCTTTGGCTCTGCTCGGAGGAGTGAGTGAATTTGCTTTATACCTGTATATTTCTGCTTGTTTGGTTGCGGGCATTGGGCTTTTGGATGATGTTGTTGATTTGTCGGCTTTGGTTCGTTTTGCCGTTCAAATTGCGGCGAGTTTATTTATTGTCTTCATGACTAAGGTTCAATTGTTTTCTTTTGGCTATTTATTATTGCCTTCATGGCAAATGAATTTAGGCTTACTTTCTATTCCTATCACGGTGTTTGGTGTTGTTGGTGTGATTAACGCCCTTAATATGTCAGATGGTATTGATGGTTTAGCTGCCATGACTTTTTTATTGCCTGCGTTAACCTTAGCTCTCCTTTCGTTTGGTACGGGTTTGAGTAACTGGTTATTGTTGCTTTTGATTGCGGTTGTTGTATTTGTCGTTTTTAATAAATCGAATAATTTTAAATTATTCTTAGGTGATAACGGCAGTATGTTTTTAGGTTTTATCTTGGCGTGGTTGTTGGTGTATTTTAGTCAAAGCCCTGTTGCTTTGATAAAACCTGTCACGGCCTTGTATCTTGTGGCGATTCCTATTTATGATACTATTTTTGTTATGTTAAGGCGTTTCATGAAGGGGGTTTCTCCATTCAAGCCCGATAAAACACACCTTCATCATTTGTTTTTGTCCAAAGGGTTTTCGCAAACCCAAACTTTGCTGTTGATTTTGTCCATGCATGTTATCATGATTGTTTTTGGGGTTTTGATTATGAATAAATGGCAAGAATTTATTCAATTTTATCTTTTTGTTCTGTTTTCAATTATTTATTATCGTGTTTTGAAAAAAATGTGGCAAAAAAATCTCCACTCATGAAATCTTATAGTGACAACTCTACAAAATCACGGCTGTTTTTTGCCCTATTTTGCCTCCTTATACTCATCAATCCATTTCCTTTAGGGTCTAACCGAATTTGGGCGTGGTCACTGGAAGCCGCCTTTGCAACAATTCTTTTAGTGCTATTAATGTTTTGTTCACAGTTTTTCAACTCTTGTCATGTCAGTTGGTATCGACTCAATAAAATGCGTTTGGAATTAAGATTGATAGGTTTATGGTTGTTTGTCATTGTGCTTTATTTGATTCCTCTGCCGTTATCTGTTTTAACGTTTATTTCGCCAAACGTTGCTCAAGCATACGCAGATCTTGGTTTGTCTTATGGGTACTTATCTTTAGATGTTTATGCGAGCTATAAAATGTTATTGCTAAGTATTTATTATGTACTTGTTTTTATTCTTGGCATAGTGTTAATTAATTCACGAAAAAGAATTACCATTGTTTTATTTTTGATGTTGTTTTTGGGTATTTTTGAAGCGGTTTATGGTATGTATTTGGTCTCTATTGGACAAACAGGGACTTTAGTTCAGGTCAATTCTGTTTCTGTTTTGCATGCTTCAGGGACCTTTATTAATAAAAATCATTTGGTGGCTTTTTTGTCCTTGAGTTTTATATTAGGCTTAGGGCTTAGGTTTATATTGTCAAGAAAGTTGCTGAGGTATTCTGGAATAGGGGTAAGAGAACGGTTTGTACGTTTTATTGGTCATCCTTTGCGTTTTTTAGATTTTGCCCTGTTTTTAATT
>JALWML010000066.1 GCA_027083915.1 Lysobacterales bacterium
GCTCTAACAAGTCAGAGTGTTTCTGTAACTTATGCCATTGACAGTAGTGGCGAGGGCAATGCCTTAACAGACAGTACAACAGGAAACATCTTAGCTGGCACAAGTCCACTACCAGCCGATCCATTTAATGATTATCCTGTTAATGTTTTTGCAGCAGGTTCTGATTTGAGTATTGCCATGACAGATAATGTTCAAAACATCAATGCACACCAAAACTTAGTCTATCAATTAACCATTAGCAACAATGGTACACTAAGCATAAACGATGCTATCGTCGAAACCCAACTAGCCTTCCAACTTACAAACATCCAATGGTCTTGCACAGGCAATAATGGAGCCATATGTCCAAGTGCATCTGGCACGCAAGACTTATCAGTGCGAGCTGACTTCCCAATTGGTTCATCATTAGTTTACACCATTAATGCCACAGTCACAGGAACTGCCTCAGGCAAGGTCATGTCGATGGCAACTGTATTCATGCCTTTTGGAGTCAATGATGCCAACTCAAATGATAATTTCACCCAAGACATTGACAACATTCCTGATGTCTTATTTACTGACAGTTATGAAGAAAATAATGCAACAAGCAACAGTGCACTCAACAAGCTACGCATACACGAAGATGCAGAAGATGGAAACACCAACAATTGGGCACTATATGGCACAACTGCGGGTTCTACAGTAAGCAATGTTTTGGATGATGGCGGTCACGCCATTGAATTAAGTGGAAATAATGGAATTAGTAATGGATTTAGTTTTTCCAATATCAATATTGAGTCAGGTTTCATTGCCAGTTGGCGTTTAAAATACAGCAATGCTTTCCAGTTCTTTGCCATTATACGAACAAGCAACTCACCCAATAGCAATATCTACCTCGAATACACTCCTGATGATATTAGTACAGGTTTAAATGGTGCATACATTCATAATGGCTTGGGAGCGAATGCCAATGATGGCAGATGGCACACCTTTACGCGTGACCTAGAAGCGGATTTGCATGCCACTTCGCCAAATGATACCTTGCTTCGAATCGTAGGATTTTCTATCCGTGGCAGTGGACGAATTGATAATATAATGACCTTTCAAAGACAAGCCGAACAAATCTTTACTTACCACGGTCACAGCTACGAAATTGTAAAAACGGCAATGAACTGGCAGGATGCCCGTACCTTTGCAACCAACAAAGGGGGATATTTGGCTAATATTGAAGATGTTAGTGAAAACTATGAAATTTACTCCCGTTTATACCACTTTATAACACCAAGTGAATATGCTGGTACTGTTTCTCCAGGTGGAGGAAATGCTTCTTATGTGTGGATTGGAGCCAATGATCTTGATACAGCTGATACATGGATTTGGGATAATAACTCCGACCAATTTTGGTTAGGTAAAATTTTTGGTAATCCTGTTGGCGGGCTTTACAATAACTGGGGAAGGGATACAAGCGAAGTTCAACACGAACCTGACAACGCAGGAATCCAACAATCTGCTGGAATAGCCTTGACACATTGGCCTGTAAACAGCGGAAGCTTAGGACAAACTTCCCAATGGAATGACCTCATTTCGGCAGAGCCTTTGTATTTTATTATTGAGTATGATTAACTAACCCGACAATTATAAAATTTAAAGTCCTTTGCATAACTATTATGACAAGTAAATAATAT
>JALWML010000067.1 GCA_027083915.1 Lysobacterales bacterium
TCTTGGAAAACAAACCCATAAGCTAAAAAAAAATGGGATGGAAAAAAGTCCTAAAATAGTGATAAACGTATTTTTCAGAGTTTCCTTAAAAAGTCTTTAGGTATTTGTTAAAAAACATTGTTACAATCCCAAACCTAATAAATATTTAGTGATAAAAATACAATGTCTTTTAATTCATTTGGTAAATTGCTAACAATTACAACTTTTGGTGAAAGTCACGGACCCACAATTGGCTGTGTTATTGATGGCTTTCCTGCTGGCATGGAAATTAATGAGGAAGAAATAAAAATAGAGTTGCGTCGGCGTGCAACAGGCAAATCGCGTCATACTTCACAACGTAAAGAAAAGGACGACGTCAAAATTGTTTCGGGTGTATTTGAAGGCACGACAACAGGTATGCCAATTGCTTTACTGATTGAAAATACGGATGCACGTTCAAAAGATTATAGTAATATCAAAGATCAATTCCGCCCTGGTCATGCTGATTATACTTATTGGCATAAATTTGGCATCAGAGATTACCGTGGAGGAGGGCGTTCTTCTGCACGAGAAACGACTATGCGTGTTGCAGCAGGAGCATTAGCAAAAAAGTGGTTAAAACAGCATTTTAATATTGAAATTAAAGCTTGGCTCGCACAACTTGGAAAAATCAAAGTAAAAAAAGAAGACTTGTCACTTTGTGACAGTAACCCGTTTTTTTGTGCAAATGATACGCAAGTCACAGAGTTGGAGGGTTATATGGATAAACTACGTAAAGCAGGTGATTCTGTGGGGGCAAATATTGCAGTACAAGCCACCAATGTTCCCGTAGGGTTAGGTGAACCAGTTTATGGAAAACTTGATGCTGATATTGCTGCTGCGATGATGAGTATTAACGCATCTAAAGGTGTTGAAATCGGTGCAGGTTTTGAGAGTGTGGAACAGTTAGGGTCGTTTCATCGAGATGAAATTATTGATGGGAATTTTCAATCCAACCATGCTGGCGGTATACTTGGCGGCATTAGTTCTGGCCAAGATGTGTTGGCACAAGTGGCTTTTAAACCGACTTCCTCATTGCGACTTCCTGCACAATCAGTTGATAAATTTGGAAATAATGTCACGGTTGTGACAAAAGGACGACATGATCCTTGTGTTGGTATTCGTGCTGTTCCTATCGTTGAATCCATGCTGGCATTAGTGCTAATGGATCATATTTTGAGAAATAACGCATTATGCGGAAACTACAATAAAGAGAAATACAAATGACAAAGAAATATAATGTTGCCGTAGTTGGAGCGACAGGTGCGGTTGGTGAAGTGATGCTTTCTATTTTAAAAGAACGTAAATTTCCAATTGATAAAATTTATGCATTAGCTAGTAGTCGCAGTATTCATAAAACAGTTCAGTTTGGATCTCGCACCTTAAATGTAGAAGATTTAGCTGAATTTGATTTCTCAACAGTCGATATTGCTTTGTTTTCTGCTGGTGGGTCGATTTCTGAGAAATATGCTCCCATTGCAGGAGAAGCCGGTTGTGTAGTCATTGATAACACTTCACATTTCAGACGAGATGACGATATTCCTTTGGTTGTTCCTGAAGTTAACCCTGAAGATTTGCGTAATTTTAAACCTCGAAATATCATTGCCAACCCAAATTGTTCAACCATTCAAATGCTGGTGGCGTTAGCTCCCATTCATAAAGAGTTTGAAATTACTCGTGTAAATGTTGCGACTTACCAAGCCGTATCAGGTGCAGGGCAGTCTGGTATTGAAGAACTTGGCAAGCAAACAGCTGCTTTGCTTGCCTTTCAAAAAGCAGAGACTGATGTTTTCTCACAAGAGATTGCTTTTAATGTAATCCCTCAAATTGATACTTTTCAGGAAAATGGATACACACGTGAAGAAATGAAAATGGTGTGGGAAACGCAAAAAATGTTAGATGAGAACATCAAAGTTAATCCAACCTGTGTTCGTGTACCCGTTTTTTATGGTCACTCTGAAGCTGTGCATATTGAAACCAAAAAGCCAATATCGGTTAAAGAAGTTAAAAACCTTTTAAGTAAAGCTCCAGGGGTAAAAGTTATTGATGATACGCAAAATTTACAATTTCCTACACCAAAATCTCATTGTTCGGGCAAGGATGCTGTTTTTGTAGGAAGAATACGAAAAGATATTTCAATTGAAAATGGAATCAATCTTTGGGTTGTGTCAGATAATATTCGTAAAGGTGCGGCTTTAAATAGCGTGCAAATTGCAGAAGAAATGATAAAAATGCAGCTTATTTAGTAACTTAGCGTACTTTTTTAATAGTAATTCTTGGATATTTATTATTTTTTAGTTACTATAAAATGTAATTACATGAATAACAAACTTTAGAGATTAGTTTGGGAGCAAAAATGAATAAAAAATTTAGAAAATTAATCCTTCCTGTTAGTATTTTAGCAGCAACACAGTCTTATGGTCTTGGGTTGGGTGGTTTACAAGTAGACTCAAATCTAGATGAGACTCTCAATGGAAAAATTCCTTTGATATTAAGTGAAGATGAAATTTCCGACAATATTAAAGTTTCTTTGGCTAATGCAAAAGATTACCAAAAAGTAGGTTTGGATAAATCCTATGTTCCATCAAATATAAAAGTAGAGTTGATAGACAATGAAGGTGAAAAATTCATAAAAATCTATTCAAAAGGTCCTGTAAGTGAACCAATAGTCTCTTTATTATTGGTTGTAGACTGGGCAAATGGTCATTTGTTGCGTGAGTTTACCCTCTTATTAGATCCACCGTTGTTTAATCAAAATCTCTCTACCGATACTTATGAACAACCAGTTCAGACACAAAAATACCAAGCTCCAACTAAGATTGAAGAATCATTAACAGAAGAAGATAAGGTCGTTAATTACTCCACTACGACGAGTGATAACAGTTATAATGGATCTCAACAAATTACAGTTCAATCGGGTGACACTCTTTGGAAAATAGCTAATAACAATCGAGGCAATTACGCGAGTACACAACAGGTGATGGTTGCTATTTTTAATAACAATCCATCGGCTTTCCAAAATAACGATATGAACTTATTGAAAAAAGGTTCTATTCTAACACTACCTGATTCAGACCAAATTAGTGCAATATCAAATAGTCAAGCCATATCAGAAGTAAGTTCTCAAACACGTCAGTGGTCACAACTGCAAAATGAAGATGAGTATACAGCTGATACAACTAGTACTAGTGATGTTGACTATGGTATTGAACTTGTTCCTCCAAATGAGGGTGATGATTCAGGCAATGCTCAAGGCTCATCTAGTTCGAGTAACAACACAGCTAAATTAATTGCTGAATTGAGTCAGGTTAAGGAAAAATTGGCCAGTAGTTCACTAGAAAGCGATGAATTATCAAGCCGTGTTCAAGAGTTAGAACAAATAGTTAAAGATCAGGAGTTAGCCTTGTCCTTAAAGGATACAAGCTTAGCTCAATTGCAACAACAGATTGCAAATGAATCTGATAAAGCTGAAGATGATGTTTGGGACGATACTACAGCAACTTCAACAGAAGAGATGGCATCAACTGAAGAGATGTCATCAACAGAAGAGATGTCATCAACAGAAGAGATGTCATCAACAGAAGAGATGGCATCAACAGAAGAAATGGCATCAACAGAAGAAATGGCTTCAACAGAAGAAATGGCTTCAACAGAAGAAATGGCTTCAACAGAAGAAATGGCTTCAACAGAAGAAATGGCTTCAACAGAAGAAATGGCTTCAACAGATGAAGTGGTTATAAAAGATGTTGAACCAGAACAAAAGGTTGTCGAGAAAACATCGTCACCTCAAGAAGCTTCTTTATTCGATAAGGCAATGTCCTTTAAAAATGAAATATTGATGGGATTAGGAGCGCTTTTATTAGCTTTAGTTGGTTTCTTTTTTATGAAAAATAGAAATAAAGACAATGCTGACACGGGCAATGAGAGTTTCTTAGATGATATTTCACAGACAGACGACTCTCTTGCAGATTTAAGTCTTGAATCAGATTTGGAAGAAGAGATAGATAATGTTGAAGAATTAAATCTAGAAGAGGAAGACTTTAATCTAGATGAAGATTTAAGTGACGATAATACAGAACTAAACTTATCTAGTTTAGATGAGACTGAAGCGGTAAAAGATGATAGTACTGAACTAAACCTTGCCACTTTAGAAGATGAAGTTGAAATGGCTGTTGAAAATTTAGATATTGATGGTGAGCCTGATGTTATCGTAATGGATGATGATATTGATTTGGATCTAGATTTAGATGATTTGGAAGTTGAAGATTTGTCTGAATTAGAAATTAGTGAAGATGAAATTCAAGAAGAAGTTTCTTTAGATGATGGCAGTGAAGATTTGGATATTGATTTAGATTTAGATGAAGATTTGAGTTTGGATTTAGATTTGGATGATTCAGAAAGTGAAGAACAGGATATCGATACGCAAGAACAAGAGACTGAAACAACAGAAGAAAGTTTAGAAGATGAAGAGTTGGATTTTGGAGATGATTTAGATTTAACTTTAGATGATATTGATTTTGACGATGTTGAACTGGATGCAGATGAAGAGTTAAATGAGAATGAAATAACTGAAGAAAGCGTAGATTTATCGGATGAGAATTTGGACTTATCTGTTGATGACAGTATTCAAATGGCTATTGATGATTTAGAACAAGAGAATGATGAAAGCCTTGAGTTGAATTCACCTGAGGAGTTAGAAACGATTGATGAAGAGTTTGATATAGGTCTTGATCTTGATGATGTTGTCGATGATGCAATTGACACTAAACTTGATTTAGCACGAGCTTATTTCGAAATGGGTGATGTTGATGGAGCTAAGCAAATGGTTGAAGAAGTTTTAACCGAAGGAAGTGAAGAGCAACAATCCAAAGCCCAAGAGTTAAAATCAGAAATAGAAAGTTCTTAAATAGATATTAACCCTACGGTATTATGTCGCAGGGTTAATAATATCATTGTATAATAGAGCTGTTGGGTAATATTACCTAGCAGCTTTTTTTTTACAATAAATATTCTAAATAGAGAAGTGCAAATGCGATTAATGACAATAACAATAATAACACCATGAGATATGCTTGTGGCATTGAGTATGATGGTCATGGTTTTTTAGGTTTTCAATCTCAAATCCAGCAACCAACTATTCAAGATTGTTTGGAAAAAGCTCTTTCTAAAGTTGCTAATCATCCCGTAAAAATAATTTGTTGTGGCAGAACGGATACAGGAGTCAGTGCAACAGCGCAAGTGATTCATTTTGATACAGAAACAACGCGTGATGAATACCAATGGATTATGGGCACAAACACAAGTCTGCCTCAAGGTATCTCTATGCTGTGGATTAAGCCAGTTTCTGATGATTTTCATGCGCGTTTTTGTGCAACTGAACGCAGCTATCGTTATGTTATATTTAATCGCTGGATTCGCCCTTCCATAAATCGACACCATGTCACTTGGGAAAAGCTTCCATTAAATGCAGATGCCATGAATGAAGCGGCTCAGTATTTACAAGGAGAGCATGATTTTAATGCATTTCGTTCTTCTGCCTGCCAGTCTAAAACCTCAGTAAAACAAATTTACCGCATATCGGTAAAACGTGAAGGAAATTTAGTTATTCTTGATGTTGCTGGCTCTGGGTTTTTACATCACATGATAAGAAATATTGTAGGCACACTTCTGCCAATTGGTCGAGGAGAACAGCCCGTTGAGTCAATGAAAATGATTTTAGAGGGAAAAGATCGCACTAAAGCAGGAATTACTGCACGACCTAACGGTTTATCTTTTAGGACAATTAAATACCCTAAAAAGTATAATTTACCCGAGCAACCAATAGAAGATCATTTACCACGTCATTATGAAAAATAGAACATTTACAAAATTTTGTGGAATTACTCGTTTAAAGGATGCAATAAATGCCCAACAAGCAGGATGTAACGCTGTTGGTTTTGTTTTTGTTAAATCCTCTAAGCGATACATTGAGCCAACTGAATGTAATAAAATTATCAACAAAATTTCTCCGCTTTTGTTAACGGTTGGTTTATTTGCTAATAATTCAAAGGAAGAGATTGAGTTTATCTTATCTCAAAGCACAATACATGTATTGCAATTTCATGGCAGTGAAAGTAGTGAATTTTGTGAACAGTTTAAACGCCCTTATTGGAAAGCGATACCAATGGCAGATGCAATAGACCCTATTCAATACGCCCAAAAATACCCTAATGCGATAGGGTATGTAATTGATAATTATGGACAAAAGCAACAAGGGGGTTCGGGCGTCAAATTTAATTGGAAAGAGTTACCTAAAGGCTTAGATAACAAATGGATATTAGCAGGTGGTTTAACAGTTGACAATATCAGAGAAGCACGACAAAATACATCACTCAGTAGTTTTGATGTGAGTTCAGGAATTGAAATCTCTCCTGGTATAAAGTCAAAACAAAAAATGAACCAATTTATAAAGAATTTAAATGATTAATTATTACGATTTCCCTGATACAAAAGGGCACTTTGATAAGTATGGTGGGATATTTGCCTCCGAAACATTAATGAAATGCTTAGAAGAGTTACAAATAGCTTACAAAAAATATAAAACTGATGAAGATTTCCAAAATGAATTTTATTCAGATTTGGCGCATTATGTTGGACGCCCATCACCTTTATACTTAGCTAAAAGGTTAACAGAAAATGTTGGTGGCGCAAATATATGGCTTAAACGTGAAGATTTAAATCATACGGGTGCTCATAAAATTAATAATACGGTTGGTCAAATATTATTAGCAAAAGCCATGGGCAAAAAACGAATCATAGCAGAAACAGGTGCTGGACAGCATGGCGTTGCTACTGCAACTGTGGCTGCTCGATTGGGTTTGCAATGTGTTATTTATATGGGTGAGGTGGATATACAAAGACAAGCTATTAATGTTTATCGGATGAAATTATTGGGTGCGGAGGTTGTCAGTGTTAAATCAGGTTCAAAAACTTTAAAGGATGCACTCAATGAAGCAATGCGTGATTGGGTTACTAATGTCGATGATACATTTTATATTATTGGGACAGTTGCAGGTCCAGCGCCATACCCAGAGATGGTGAGGGATTTCAATTCAGTTGTGGGCAGAGAAGCAAAAAAACAATTTGACAAGCAAGTCGGTGGGTTACCAGATGCAATAGTTGCCTGTGTTGGAGGCGGTTCTAATGCCATGGGAATATTTCATGAGTTCTTAAATGATGAAACGGTGAAACTTTATGGTGTGGAAGCTGAAGGCAAGGGCATAAATACAGGTCAACATGCAGCATCAATTAATGCTGGTGATGTTGGTGTTTTGCATGGTAATCGAACTTATGTGATGAGTGATGATGATGGGCAAATTATTGAAACTCACTCTATTTCTGCAGGCTTAGATTATCCTGGAGTTGGCCCAGAGCATGCCTTTTTGAATGATAAAGGCCGTGCTAGATATGTGCTTGCAAATGATCAAGAAGCGTTAAATGCTTTCCATTTATTAACAGAAGTTGAAGGCATTTTGCCAGCGCTTGAAAGTTCTCATGCGGTAGCTTATGGCATTAAATTGGCACAAAAACTTGTTAAGGGAAAAAATATTATTGTAAATCTGTCGGGAAGAGGTGATAAAGACGTTCATACAATTGCTGCATTGGAAGGGATAAACT
>JALWML010000068.1 GCA_027083915.1 Lysobacterales bacterium
GGTGTTGGACCTTCAAAACTGGCTAAAAATGATGGTAAAAAAGTTGTCGGCATTGCCAGTCGTTTAAATCTTGATATGTCAAAAAAGAAAGCATTATCTGAATTTAGCAAAGCTGAACAAACAAAACTGCTTAGGCAACAAACAATTATACAAACTTTGATTAATCGTTTAGAATCTAAAAAATAATCTATTCAATCATTGGAAAAGGGCAATCTTTACATTGCCCTTTCTTTTACACCTCATCATAGGTATGCAAATGTTTCTACTAATATAAATAACACTCAAATTCAGAAGTAAAAATCCTATCATAAATGCCGACAGTAGCCAAAGCCGTTAGGGCTTCTGCTTCGACTTCAGTGTTTTCTGTTCCTCCTGGATTGCTTGGAAACCCACCGTATTGATTTTGCATCGATTCCAACCAATTTTGACCAGAATTTATTGCAGGAAGATAATCCAAACCAAGCCGCTCCTTAGCTTTTATCAAAGCCAATATCACATAAGCGGTCGTTTGTGTATCTTTATCATCATTAGCTGGGCTAGTTAAATTGGAATGCCAATACCACGAACCATCTGGATTTTGTTTGCTAATTAAAAAGTCAGCCAATTCTTGTAAAGTAGTCATGCCATTTATTCCTGAATGCAATGCTGCATTGATAGCAGGAAAAGTTTGACGATTGATAGCTGCTAAACCCCAAACTCCACCCGCTATGCCAATTAAATCACTGTATACATTTGCAGGGTCTGTGTTATTCATGCTATTAAAACCATCTAAAATTGCTTGTTCAAATAAAGCAGCTTGATTTATTCGGCAGTGTCTTTGAGCAATAAGAGGCATTGAACTAAATTCCCACGGCAATAGATTTATCCATGCTCCTTGTCTAGCCGTTACCACACTAGCAATCCAAGCTGCTGTATCTAAAGCATCTGGTCCATAGCTTGAAGTTTCCATAGCTGCAAAAATATTATTTTCAATGTGGTCATAATATACAGAATCTCCCGATGCTTTACTCACTTCCCACATAAAAAGTGGTGTTTTTGTCGATATACGTGGTTCCCCTGTGTCGAATTGATACAATAAATCATAATTTCCACCATCAACCATAACACCAAGATAAGCACCATTGTCGGTTTGTTTCCACGCTTGATGAATACCGTTCAAGATAGGTGCGGTAATATTGTTATAAGTTGTTGTACAATCATTATGTGGCCAACCAAAACCACCATTTGGACATTGTTGAGCGGCTATGTGAATAGCTGCGGCATGTATTTTATTGACATCAGGACTTTGCGGACTCCACTTAACCGAATCGACTGTTGTATAACTCGGCATAATAGTAGAATCGCCTTGAGCACTAACGATTGGATGAATTTTTTGAGCATACCCACTCAAAGTAAAAATACAAATTAATACTATTGTTATAAATCTAATCATTCCTATTCCCCCGTTTTAGATTAGTTTTCACTATAACATAAAATCACGTTTGTAATCAACTCTTCAACAGTGGATAAATATAAATCCTTAACATTTTAGATTTAAGAATTAACTATTGCCTTTCAACAGATGAGCAATACTCTTGAAAACGTATTTTTGTGTCGCAGGGTCAAAAAGCTCCTTATTGATTTAAGTTTTGAGCAATAAATAAGCCCTTCAATCCTAAAT
>JALWML010000069.1 GCA_027083915.1 Lysobacterales bacterium
TCACTTCAGCTTCTAAAGTAGGGTTTCCACGTGAGTCAAGGACTTCACGAGCGTGTATTTTTTTGATTGTAGACATTTTATTGATTTCTAGCTCTTAAGGTTGTGTATATGGGTTGTGGAAGTTTATCACTTCATTGATTTGATTTAAAGTTGTAAATACTTCATCTTTCATATAGTTTAAATAGAAAACGACCAAACTCTGGATCTGTACGTTCAAATGGAATGTTATCTTTATGAAACCACTTAACACCAGTGAACTCAGATTGATCAAATACAAGCTTCATCTCTCTTTTTCCTTTCAAAACATACCACAAACACACATCAGTATGACCTGCTGTTTGACCAACAGTCACAGTGCTGGTGATAAACAGTGGCTTTTCACACAAAAACTCACCATCAATGGCAAGTTCTTCATGTGCTTCTCGCATTGCAGTATCACGAGGATGTTCACCGAGCTCGACATGTCCACCTGTTGGTAACCATAATTGGGCATTAATATGGTCAACAAGCAAAATAAAGTCACCATCGACAAGCACAAAATAAGACACTAAATGTTTGTTAGGTGTGGCAGGTTTTTCTATTCTGCAAAGCCCAACACCTGAGTCTATCCAAGCCAAAACATCGGTAATTGTTGCACTTTCAAGTGAATCCAAAGGAGTGATGGACATGACCTCGTGCTTAATTTGTTCTTTCATCTGTTTTATTTAATTTTTTTAAATCATCCATATAAATTTTTCCGATAGTCATGAGCTGTTACGCTAAAATTTTGGCATAAAGCTCATCATTTTTCATAGTGATAACGACACGAAATAATTGTTAGTTGCTTATCATCAATTACATAAACCAAGCGATTGCTCTGGTCAATTCGGCGTGACCAAAAACCAGCCAAGTTTTCTTTTAGTGATTCAGGTTTGCCAATGCCTTCAAAAGGGGTTCTTTGTGTGTTGATAATAAGCTTATTGATTCGTTTGAGTGTTTTTTTATCTTGTCCTTGCCAATAAATGTAATCTTTCCACGCTTCATTTGTCCATGTCACTAATTTAACCATCAACTAGCTCATGCTTTTTAACCTTTCCATCGCGGTATTGAGCAATCGAATTGGCAAGGTGTGCAGCATTGGCAGGGCTTTTTAATAAATGTACAGTTTCCATCAAAGCATTGTAGTGATTAAGCGACATAACAACGGCATCATCAGCATCTCTGCGCGTGATAACAGTGCAATCCAAATCATCAACCACTTGGTCTAACACAGATTTTAATCGATTTCTCGCCTCTGAAAAATTAATAACTCTCATTGAATGTCTCGATACTTGTACAATATAACGAACAAGTATAACATGTACAGTTAGTTGTGCAAGCACATTGAGTCAAACTGACATAACACAAGCAAACCACCGTAGGGTAGTACCCATGTGTGCCACCGTTATCAGGGATATTGCGTTTTAACTCTTTTGGCTGAAGTCACAGCTTCACTATTTAAAACATGTAAAAAAATCAAAATTAATTCGTCATTGCGAGGAGCTTGCGACGTGGCAATCTTTTGGGCATTACAGTAAATTCTACAGATTGCCACGTCGTGCCTCCTCGCAATGACACAATTGATTAAAATTTCATATACTCAAAGCTAAAACAATAAAATTTAAAAAAAACAATTAAAA
>JALWML010000070.1 GCA_027083915.1 Lysobacterales bacterium
CATCACAATCTCCTATTTCTTAAACACAATGATGGCTACTGGAACAGCAATAGCAAATACGCCAGCTGCAAATAAATAGCCACTTAATGATGTTTGCATCATACCACTCATCATATGCCCTGACGTACAGCCTCCTGCCATGCGAGCACCCAATAAAATGAAGAAACCAGAAGCAAAGGCTCCAACCATTCGTTTAGTCCATGATGAGCCTAGGTTTTCTCGCCAAACATGCGGAATCCACGTTTCTTCTTTTTCAACTTTTGGACCACCTAGTTTAGAAGCAACAAATCCACCTATAAACATAGCAATAACAAATACAAAACCATAGTTAGATATATTTAAAGTATTTTTTACATACTTACCATTACTTTTATTCAAGTAAGCATTGGAACTGGAGTAAGTTTTATTGCCATCAGCATCAATAGTTTCTTTTGCTAGGTCTGGATTTAATTTACAAAAAACAAAACAATCCGCAATAACATATTGTGTTGATACACCAATTGGTTTTACTAAAGCGACTGCTAGTAGAAATACTGCCCCCAGTATTAATCCACTTTTGAGCCATCCCCATGAAGTATTCATATTACATCTCCTCTTTTAAGCACATTATTCTGCCCTTATGCGTGTTATTAAAATTTAGCTTATGACTTACTGTAAAATTTCTGTTTATTGAGGTTTAATAAGACTTTGCTAAATTACCATTAACTAATATAGCACCTGTTACATAATTTAAGCAATGATTTTTTGTTTTGATAATAATTTTATATCTATTATAAGGAACAATACGAAAATCTGTATTATAGTTTTGTCGAGCGGTCTAAGATTTGATGCAATTCACTTTTAAGCTTTACTGAGGTGTCTTCTGAAATAGTGAGTTTAATAAAAATACAAGCACTATCTATTGCATCTGATAGTTTGTTATGTGTGTTTTCCGCATTTAGAATTTTATTAATAACTTTAGTGTTATTATTTGGTAGATGTTTTTGAATGGTCGCAATTAATCGCTGTTGAACATCGCCCGTACTAGAACTCGATAGTGAGTTTGGACTGTCCTTAATATTAACAATAAAGCCATTTTTTTCTAAATCATTCAGGCATTGATCAGCATTCCATTGTTCTGAAGAGTTTGAAATAATGGTGTCAGATGACTTTTTGCCATTAATCATTATCAAAACAAAGCGGTGAAAATGATCTAATTTATAAGTCCTTTTTTCAATCTCTTCCTCCCCTTTAGCTGTTCTGCGGTAAATATCACTCATTATCAATCAGAAAATGCTTCAATAATACTTTTTATAAGCTTAATAGTGATAAGAACATAAAGAGCGCCAAATACAAACACGCCTGCCACTGTTAAACGTAAAATATGCTCTGGCAATTGGTTAAAAAACGGCAGCGCAAAATAACCCAAAGTAAAAATAATGACCAAAACTGTTAGGTACTTCCAATATTTTCCTACTAAACCACCTGAGAACTGCGACTTAAGTTTTAGTACCAAATATAAACAATAGGCCATTAATGCAGCTGCAACGATAAAAATATAATTGGCAATATCCATGCTTTTCCTCTTTGTAAACAATTGTTACATTTGTTGATTCTCTCTAGCATAAACTAATAAAATAAGTAAGAAAACAATTTTATAGTCATTTTCAGAAATATTTCTAAAAATGACTATATTTGTATCTAGAAACAACTAAATTCTTAGTATGCTACCCAGATTTAGCTTAATTTAGATTGGGTTATCTTAAGTTCTTGATATAACGCTTGAGGCACACGATTGCCAAAACTTTCTAAGTATTTAGTTGTATTCTTGATTTCATCTTGCCAACCAGCTGCGTTCACAGCAAGTAAACGAGATAAATCTTCATTATCAAAACCATCCAAGCCATCAAGATTAAAATCTACTACTTTAGGCATATCACCTAATGCAGATGATTGCGCATCAACTTTGCCTGCCACTCGTTTAACTATCCACTCAAGCACGCGCATATTATCACCAAAGCCTGGCCACATAAATTTACCGTCTGCATCTTTTCGAAACCAGTTTACGGTAAATACTTCGGGTAAATTAGCACCTTCCTTATCAAACGATAACCAATGTGACCAATAATCAGCAAAGTGATAACCACAAAATGGTTTCATCGCCATTGGGTCATGACGTACCACACCCACTGCTCCAGTGGCAGCAGCAGTTGTTTCAGATGCAACAGTTGCTCCCATCAAAACACCATGTGCCCAGTTGCGTGCTTGTGTTACCAATGGAACTAATGTTTCACGACGTCCACCAAAAATGATGGCGGAAATAGGTACACCCTTAGCGTCTTCTGCTTTGGGCGAATAACTAGGGCATCGTTTTGATGCCACAGTAAAACGTGAATTTGGATGTGCCGCAGGTCCGTTTTCGGGGTTATAGGGATTACCTTTCCAATCTTGCACAGGCACTCTATCATCTAATCCTTCCCACCATGGCTGATTATCTTCGGTCAACCCAACATTGGTAAATATTGTGTCCTCAAATAACATAGCCAAAGCATTTGGATTAGTGTCCTTTGCCGTACCTGGTGCTACACCAAAAAAACCAGCCTCAGGATTAATTGCCCATAAACGACCGTCTTCTCCTGGACGCATCCAACAAATATCATCGCCAATTGTAGTAATTTTCCAACCATCTTTAACATAACCTTCTGGCGGAATGAGCATAGCTAAATTAGTTTTTCCACAAGCCGATGGAAAGGCGGCAGCAATGTAATGTGTTTCACCTTGTGGGTTTTCTAATCCCAAAATCAACATGTGTTCTGCCAACCAGCCTTCTGTTTTGGCTTGATATGAGCCAATACGTAAAGCGTGGCATTTTTTGCCTAGTAGTGCATTGCCGCCATAACCTGAACCATACGATTTAATGCTTAGTTCTTCCGGGAAATGCATGATGAAACGGCGATCAGGATCAAGTTCACCTGTTGAGTGTAAACCTTTGACAAAATGCCCTTCACTTTCAATTCGTTTTAATGCAGGTGTTCCCATACGTGTCATTAAACGCATATTTTGCACGACATAGGCACTGTCGGTAATTTCGACACCGCAACGTGAAATTGGCGAATCAATTGGACCCATGCAATAAGGAATAACATACATTGTGCGACCTTGCATGCACCCTTCAAATAATTCATCAATCTTAGCATGGGCTTTTTGTGGATTCATCCAATGATTATTGGGGCCAGCATCTTCTTTTTCTTCGGTACAAATAAATGTCAGGTGTTCAACACGTGCCACATCTTGCGGATCGGATAAATGCAAAAAGCAATTTGGGTGCGTTTCTTCATTTAACTTAATGTAATCACCTGTTGATAATAATAAATCATCTAATTCTTTCTTTTCAGATTCAGAACCTGTGCACCAAACGATTTGTTCAGGCGCAGTTAATTGCGCCACTTCTTTAACCCAGCTTTCTAAGGATTGTAATGTTGTATTTGACATAGTCTTATGTATTGTGTGTGAAACTATTTGTTTTGAGCTCTTAAGCTCAGGCTTATTTAATACGCGCTAAAATTCCATCCAACTCATCGACAGAATGATAATTGATAATTAATTTTCCTTTGCCTTTTTTACTGTGTTTGATTTCCACATTTGAACACAGTTTTTCTGTTAATTCTTGTTCAAGTCTTAGAATGTCTCTATCGACTTTCTTTTCTGGTGTTTCAATCTTTTCTTTGCCAAAAGATTTAATAAATTTTTCTGTTACACGAACACTCATGGCTTTTGCTATGATTTCATGTGCTGCTTTAAGTTGTTGGTTTTTATCTAAAGCCAATAAAGCACGAGCATGGCCCATTTCTAACTGACCGTCATCAACCAGTTTTTTTACATCCTTGTGTAAATCCAATAAACGCAACAAGTTACTAACGGCCACACGTGAACGACCGACCGCATTAGCTGCCTCTTGGTGCGTTAGTTCAAACTCTTTAATAAGGCGCTGTAAGGCAACGGCTTCTTCCAGTGGATTTAAGTCTTCGCGTTGAATGTTTTCAATCAAAGCCATTGCAATGGTTTGTCGATCATCGACATTACGAACCACTACTGGAATTTTGCTTAATTCAGCAATTTGGGCTGCACGCCAACGACGTTCCCCTGCTATGATTTCATATTTATTATTGCCAATAAGACGAACAATTACGGGTTGAACCATACCTTGGGCTTTAATGGAATCAGCAAGTTCACGCAATTTCATCATATCCATTTTTGTGCGTGGTTGGTATTGTCCAGGCTGTATTAAATCAACATCCAACTCAGTTAATTGTTTATCTGTTCCTCGTTGATTACCAACATCTTTGGGTTTTGCACCCAATAGAGCATCAAGTCCACGTCCGAGTCCTCTTTTCTTTGTTGCCATCAGCTATTTCCTCTAATTACTTCGCCAGCAAGACCAATATAGGCAATTGCTCCACGAGAAGATTTATCGTATTCAATTACACTCATACCATGAGATGGTGCTTCCGCAACACGCACATTTCTTGGTATCACTGTTATGTAAACTTTATCACCAAAGTGTTCTAACAATTGAGCCGAAACATCATTGGCTAAATTATTGCGGCCATCAAACATGGTGCGAATAATACCTTCTATTTCTAATTTTGGATTGGCATTTGATTGCACGCGTTGGATTGTATCTAATAATGATGCCAAACCTTCCAAAGCATAATATTCACATTGCATTGGTATTATAATCCCATCGGCTGCAACTAATGCATTGATGGTAAGAATGTTAAGTGAAGGAGGGCAGTCTATAATGATGTAGTCGTAAAGTTTGTCTAAACGACCCAGTTGCTTTTTCAAAACGGTTTCTGGTGTATTCTGCGCCATTAACTCTAATTCAGCTGCTGTTAAATCAGTGTTTGAACCAATAACATCCATATTGGCCGATTCAGCACGTAAAATTAAATTGTTGATATTGTCTTCTTGCAATAACATGTCACATGCATTGGGTTGGACTTCACGAGAGTTAATTCCGCAACCCATAGTAGCATTGCCTTGTGGGTCTAAATCGATAAGTAACACTGACTGATTCAGCTGGGCTAACCCCGCAGCCAAGTTAACACTGGTGGTGGTTTTTCCCACTCCACCTTTCTGGTTAGCGATAGCAAATACTCTTGTTTGTTTACTCATAATTTATTAAATACCAATAATCGTCTTTGCGCCTCTAAAAAAGGCACCTGCACATCAATATCTTGCACCAATTCAAAACCTTGTTCTTGTGCATTTTTTTCTGATTCAATACGCGGGCCTTTCATTGCCAACATCTGTCCTGAATCTGCACACAAGTGGCCAGATAATTTTAAAAAATTTCCGACTTCGGTGAAGGCTCGTGATATTACCACATCAAAGGGTTTGTTGGCTTGAAATTTCTCAACTCTTTGGCAAACAACAGTGACATTGGTTAATTTTAGCTGCCTTTGAGCAAATCGAAGAAATCGAGTTTTCTTTTGGCTACTGTCCAATAAGGTTAAATTTAATTGAGGATTTAAAATGGCGAAGATAATTCCGGGTATTCCTCCACCTGTTCCGACATCAATGATTGAGTTTCCACTTAAATAGCGGTAAACTGAGGCGCTATCAATCAGGTGTAAAATAACCATCTGCTTGAGGTCACGAATAGCTGTAATATTATAGGTTTTGTTCCATTTATCCAATAACAAAACATAGTCAATAAGCTTGTCTGCTTGAGCGGTGTCAAGATTAAGTTCTTTTAAACCGCCAATTAACAGTTCTTTGAGTTGTTTAACATGCATTAGTGACTTTTAGCCCATTGTGTTATTAATAGTTTTAAGGTAACTTATGCACCCACTATTCGTTAAATAATTATTCTAGCAGCGCAATTATAGAGACAATTGCCTCAAAGAACCAAAAATTAGGTGAAAACAATGAATTTTAATACAGCTCGAGAAAACATGTTGCTCAATCAAGTTCGCACATGGGATTTTGTCAGTCCAGAAAACATCAATATCATGCGTAAACTTCAACGTGAAGAATTTGTTCCTGTTGAACACAGAAAATTAGCCTTTAGTGATTTTGAAATCCCAATGGCTCATGGTGAATATATGATGAAACCAATATTAGAAGGCCGTATTTTACAGTCCTTAAACTTAACAGGTTCCGAGAAAGTGTTAGAAATCGGCACTGGCAGTGCTTACATGACTGCTTTATTAGCATTATCCTCTAATCACGTAACCAGCGTTGATATTTATCAAGATTTCATCGATTCAGCTCTTGAAAAATTAGCAGAAGCTAATATAACGAATGTGAAATGTGAAAAAAATAATGTTTTCAACCTTAACTCAACCTATAAATACGACTGTATTGTTGCAACAGGTTCTTTTGAAGAAACACCAGAATTTCTATTGGAAAACATTAAACAAGACGGGAAAATATTTGCCATTATTGGCACTTACCCCATTATGTCGGCTTGTCTGATTACGAAAAGCACAGATGGACAAGCTCAAATTGAAACTTTATTTGAAACTGTTGTCAAACCCTTACAAACACTAGAAGAAAAATCAGTATTCGAATTATAAAATACAAATAAAATTATGAAAAAATTAGTAATAAGCCTAAGCGCTTTGACCCTTAGCTTTTCTGCATTAAGTGCAGATTTGGCCGAAGTCTTTAAACAATCCGAAGCACATGACCCACAGTTATCTGCTGCCAAAAACACATTAAATGCCAGCAGTGAAGGTAAAAAACAAGCCTTTTCTGCCTTTTTACCTCAAGTTACTGGTGGGTGGAATAAAACCAAGGGTGACACCGAAAGTGGTGGCAGTCTCATTCCATTTCAAACCTTTGATATCAATACCGAAGGATGGAATATCGGAGTCAATCAGTCACTTTATGACCATAAAAACTACGGAAATTATAAAATATCAAAGCTTCAGGTATTAAAATCTGTTTCAGATTATGATACTCAGTACCAAGATTTTGTGCTACGAGTTGCACAAAACTATTTTAATGTTCTTGGTGCTATAGACTCTTTTACCTTCTCAAAAGCAGAAGAAAAAGCCATTCAAAGACAACTTGATCAAGCAGAGCAGCGTTTTGAAGTGGGGCTTGCAGCCATTACAGACGTGCATGAATCACGCGCACGATTTGATGGGGCTCGCGCTTCGGTCATTATTGCCAACAATCAACTAGAAGACAGTAAGGAAGCCTTGTTTGAAATAACTCAAAGATACTACGACGAACTCACTCCTGTACCAGATGATATTGACTATAATAGCTTTAACTTAAAAAACATGGAAACTTACCAAGAACAAGCTCTTGCAAATAACCCCGAGCTTGCTGCAGCACAATTAAATGCCGAAATTGCTGAAAAACAAATTCAAGTCAGTAAGGCAGGGCACTTTCCAACTATTGGGCTCAACCTTTCTCGTAGTCATTCACTAAATCCCAATGCGACCTTTTCTCAATCACGCCCCGACCCAGATAACCCTGGTGCTTTTATTGTGGATGTCTTTGAAACAGACAGAACATCAGAATCCAATACGGCAACACTCAATGTTAATGTGCCAATTTATTCAGGTGGTAGAACACAATCTCAAGTTCGTCAATCGGTACACAACCACAAAGCAGCCATGGATAGATACGAACAAACAAGACGCAGTGTTATCCGAAAAGT
>JALWML010000071.1 GCA_027083915.1 Lysobacterales bacterium
GTCATGTGTTAAGTTTGCACCAATATCAATCATTTATTCATTCTTTATTCAGCAAAAATGGCATAATATACCAACAAGTTAATTAAACGGAGAAAAATCATGCGAATTTTTCAAAAACTAGTCCTAGTAGCAACAATATTTCTAACCGTACAAGCTCAGGCGTTTACGCCAGAATCTGGTATTTGGTGGAACCCCAATGAATCAGGTTCGGGATATGCTATTGAAATTCAAGACAACTTTTTATTTGTAGCCCTTTATGTCTATGATGTCGATGGAAACCCAACATGGTATACCGCTGGTACAACTTTGCAAGGCAATGCCTTATTTGACAGTGTGCTAAACTATAATTACAATGGTACCTGTATTGATTGTAACTATACTGAACCATTAGTTATAGTCGGTCAACGCGGTCCTATCACAATACATTTTCGAACAGAGTCAACCGCTACTATTCAATTTGAAGGAGCGGTAAAAAATATTGAACGCTTTAATTTTTTATTAGGTGATGAAACCGATAAAATGTTAGGTGAATGGCAAGCGGTACTCGATTTTTCTGATACGGGCGTCGCCCAACCATTTATAGGCGATGTCATGTTATTTAGAGATACTTTTATTGCCGATGGTATAAAATTTGTTGATGGCTGTAGACCAGAAAACACTATTGATGGCTTTTGTACCAGCTTTGCTCTTAATAACCACAATATTACGGCACATTATGATTATTCTACAGATCGATTATATGTAACCGTAGAAGATGGGCAAACAAATGGAACGTATTTAATATTTGATTATGTCCTATCTGTCGGACTTGACCACTTTGTTGGTGATGTGGAGGTACATGAGGACGGCTTTTATACAAATATTTTTTATCCAGTAAGAGGATTTAGAACAGCTAATCGATCATCTGTTAGTCTAACACAAGCAGCAACATCAACACAAAAAGTGGCCAGTGAGGTACGCGGATTATTTTCTATGCTTAATATTGAACTACCAAACAAAAATTTATCAATCCTCAGTAAAGAAAAACAACTTGAGATAAATAAAAGACATGAAATATTCGAGAAAATGAGAGCAAATAAAAGAACCAGATAGGTTAATTAAACTTTGCAAAAAAACAATGAAGGCTTGGATAATATTCAAGCCTTATTATTGTCAAATTTCCCACATAACCTATTGTTTTATTTGAATTTAATGAGGTTTCTAATTGACTTTTTTTGTCAATTAGCATATTGTATAAGTGATTAATTTGACTATTCAGGATAAACTTATGCATCTATTCGCTTCTATTCGCTTCTATTCGCTTCTATTCGCTTCTATTTCGTTAATATCGTTTAATGCAAATTCACAGGAATGTTCTCAATCAAATGACAAGAATAATTTTTATATTCAACAATTCCTCGAAAATAGTGATAGTCTAAAAAACTATCAATTACCTACATCTTTCACTTATTTGCCAATGGTTGGCTTTCCTTCTGGAACTTCATCAATTACAAATAATTATTATGCTCAAACTATTCTTGGTTCAGATAATAAATATCATCTTATTAGTGATGGTTCTATTCTAATACAAAAAGAATCTAAAAAGCAAAAATCAGTTACAGTCAAAGTTATTGAAAACTATTTTCATAATCCTTGTTGGTCTAACAATATGTTATAT
>JALWML010000072.1 GCA_027083915.1 Lysobacterales bacterium
CATCTAGTCTGTTTCTGAACTCGGGTGAAAATAGGCGTTTGATGGCTTGCTCTGAATCACTGGAGTTGTCTTGTTCGGTAAAGCCCATGGATTCACGAGATTGCTCTGCCGCTCCAGCATTGGTTGTCATGATAAGTAGCACATTTCTAAAATCAGTTTCTCGTCCATTGGAGTCGGTAAGGGTTCCTCTATCCATAACTTGTAATAAAACATTAAAAATATCTGGATGGGCTTTTTCAATTTCATCCAATAAGACGATACTGTGAGGGTTTTGGTGAACTTTATCGGTCAGCAAGCCACCTTCTTCGTGACCAACATAACCTGGAGGAGAACCGATAAGACGGGCGACACTGTGAGATTCTATGTATTCCGACATGTCAAATCGTAATAATTTTAAACCCAGTAAATGCGATAATTGTTTGACTACTTCGGTCTTGCCAACACCAGTTGGTCCTGCAAATAATAAATTAGCAATGGGCTGATCTGCCTTTGCCATTCCAGCGCGTGACATCTTAATAGCGGTAGATAAGATATTAATGGCTTCATCTTGTCCAAAGATGACCATTTTGAGGTTGCGTTCAATGGACTGTAAACGTTGAATATCATCTCCATTCAAATCATTAACGGGAATCTTTGCCATGGATGCAACAACACGGCGTATATCACTTTCGTTAATGGCTGTTTCTTGCAGTCCTTTGATACGTTGCCATGAGCCAGCTTCATCAATAGCATCAATGGCTTTGTCAGGTAAAAATTTATCATTTAAGTAGCGAGAAGTAATTTTTACCGCTTCACTAATGGATTCATTACTGTATTTGACATTATGGTGTGATTCAAATTGGGGCTTTAATCCTTGTAAAATTTCAATGGTTTCACTTACGGTTGGTTCTTTAATATCCACTTTTTGAAAACGACGTGCCAGTGCACGGTCTTTATCAAAAACACTGCGTGCTTCTTGAGAAGTTGTAGCTCCAATGCAACGTAATTCACCATTGCTTAAGGCTGGTTTGAGCATGTTGGATGCATCCATTGTTCCACCAGAGACAGCTCCAGCACCAATAATGGTGTGAATTTCATCAATGAACAGAATAGAATGCTCGATTTTTTGAACATGTTGAATTACCTTCTTCATGCGTTTTTCAAAATCACCACGGTATTTAGTGCCAGCTAACATGCTGCCTAAATCTAATGAAAAAACAATGGCATCTTGAATGAGTTCAGGAACTTCTTTATCCACAATACGTTTAGCAAGTCCTGCTGCAACTGCCGTTTTACCAACACCCGGTTCTCCTACCAATAAGGGGTTGTTTTTACGACGACGCAGTAAAATTTGGATAACGCGTTCGAGTTCTTGGTGACGACCAATAAGAGGGTCAATTTTTCCAGCCTCAGCCTTTTCATTGAGGTTGATTAAATAGCTTTCAACTCCATCGCTTTGTTCTTCACCTTCTTCATCGCTGTTGCCATATCCATCCATGGGTGAAAAATCGCCATGGGCAATGGTGCTGACAATGTCAAAGCGTTCGATGCCTTGTTTAGCAAAGAGAAAAACTACATGGCATTCATGTTCTTCAAAAAAGGAAACCAAAACACGTTCCCCTGTCACAATATCAACCTCTGCTGACTGACTCGAAAAAATAGCTCGTTGCATCACTC
>JALWML010000073.1 GCA_027083915.1 Lysobacterales bacterium
CTAAAGAGGTCTCTTTCTGAGTCAATTCCCATGTATTCTGATGTAATATTTAACGCAATTAGTTCAATATCGCTCAACTTTGGCGTTCTAATTTGATTTAAAAAGTTCTTTTGTTGTTCAACTTGGTGCAATGTATCTAATATTTTGGCATAATTCTTTTCTAAGTTACTCATATTGTTGTATTTTTCAGATATTGAGAACCTTAAATATACACGGCTTTTGCCTATGAGTAACTTATTTTTTTAACTTTTTCCTAAATGCACCACGGGTAAACTTATACTGTCCTATTTACAACCTCAACCAAAATTTTATTCCAGTCTAGTTTGTCAGATTTAATAATTCTAGGGAAATATTCCTCTAACTCTTGAATTATAGGGGTCAGTACCCTTAAACAAACAACCAACATAAATATCAATAAAAACAAAAGCTTAGCTATTTAAGGGTACTGACCCCTTAAACTTCTGACCCCTTAAACTATAGCTGTGACGAATAAATTTACCTTCAAGCAAAGGTGTAAACTCACCAACCACAGTGGATTCATCTGCCAATTTACCCGGCTCAAACCATGTCTTAACATCGCCTTTCCATTTGCCGATTAATTTTTTAAAGAGTTCTTTTTCTGTCATAGCTGTTTTCTCTGGGTTGTATCATTATTTGTATTAATAAAGTAAATCAATTATCGTAGGTTTGGTTTTACCAAACAAGCAGTGTTTCAGTTATTTCGATAAAAACTTATACTGCCCTATTTACAATCTCAACCAAAACTTTATTCCAGTCTAGTTTGTCAGATTTAATAATTCTAGGGAAATATTCTTCTAACTCTTGATAATGTTTTTCAACAAAATTAACTAAACTTGGACTAATATCATAAAACTCTGACTCAACTAGCTTTGATTTTATGTAAATGAGCTCTTTAATTTCTTTTATAACCGTATCATCAAGTTTCAAATGGTTTAATATGTATTCAAACTCAATAGATGGCATAGTGTTATTTTGTTTAATCCATAAAGCACTAAGCAAAGCACGCAATAAATAGAAAAACCATTTGAGTTTAATGTGCTCCTTTTCTCGCAAATCATTCAAAGCATTTTTAGCTAATGATCTGTAATGGTGATAACTTGCACACGGATTAAAAGCTTGGGTCATTTGTTCACGTAAAAAAGGTGTAATTTTATCATTACTTCGGTAAACTATTGGCGTATTTATCCACTCATGAACAACTGAGTTACCTTTTGATGCCAATCTGAGAACCTTTGAAATATCCCATCCAACTATATCTAATTCATCACTGATAGGAATTTCAATTTGGTCTTTTTTAGGAAAAACCTGAATATACCAGTCTTTTTTGTGCACATAAATAAACCTAACATCATAGTCACTATCAGGTGATGCAAATCCCCAACTGCGAGAACCACTCTCGATGGCATGAATAATTGAAATATCATACTTTTTTTCAATTTCATCTAGGTGTTTTTGGATTTTATCTTCCACGTTCATATAGTTTCAATGATATCCTTAATTTTTGCCAAAGCAATCGTGGCTTTATCGGGTTTTACAATTACAGAATCAATTGAACCATAATGTTGCTCTAAGCAATTCAAAAATAACTCACGGACATTATTTTTATTTGTCTTTTGAGGTAATT
>JALWML010000074.1 GCA_027083915.1 Lysobacterales bacterium
GATTTATCTCTTCATCTTTATTGGCGATTAATTTTTGCCAATTAAACTGTGGTTCGCCTATATCCCAACCAAAGGCAGAAGCTGCTTTAAATGTTTTGACAAAAGATGACGCATAAACTAGTAACTTTTTAGGAACACAACCTCTTATAACACACGTTCCTCCGACTTTGTTGGCTTCAAAAATAGCGACCTTTTTACCATAACCTGCTGCAATTCGTGCAGAACGAACACCTCCAGATCCAGCTCCAATAACAATGAGGTCAAAATCAAATTTCATACCATACTCATAAAAATAAAGAACGAATTCTATCATAGTTATTCCTTTAACCTAAAACCATATTTCATAGGCAAAAGTAATTCTGTTATAATGGCGTATTTTTTCAAACTCTCAGTCATCACAATATGTTAGAACTCATTAGTAGAAAAATTCTACAAAAAATCCCTGCCGAGATGGCTCATGATTTAAGCATCAAAATGTTAGCTAGTCCTGCCTCTTTTGTTGTTTCATCAAAACAAATAATAAACCCTATAAAACTTCTAGGTATTAATTTCCCAAATCCAGTAGGTTTAGCAGCAGGTTTTGATAAAAATGCTGATGCCACCAAAGGATTATCTAGTTTAGGATTTGGGTTTATCGAAGTTGGAACTGTCACACCAAAGCCTCAAGCAGGAAACCCTAAACCTCGATTATTCCGATTAAAAGAAAACCAAGCCATTATTAATCGCATGGGATTTAACAATAAAGGTGTCAAACACCTCGTTTCGCAATTAGAAAAAGCCAAGCCCAATTGTATATTAGGGATAAATATAGGTAAAAACAAAATTACGCCAAATGAGAAGGCTGTGGATGACTATATTTACTGTTTTAAAAAAGTAGCTCATTTAGCGGATTATGTCACCATTAACATATCTTCTCCTAACACAGTTGATTTGCGTCAATTACAAGAAGATGAAAATCTAGTACATTTACTCAAGTCATTAAAAGAGACCCAAAAAAGTTTGCACGAAACAACAAATAAATATACACCAATTGTAGTAAAAATTGCACCTGATCAAGATAATGAGACAACAAAAAAAATAGCAAAAAATATAAAAAACAGTGGAATTGACGGCATAATTTGTACAAATACAACTATTGAGAAAAATAATTTAAAAAAAGAATGCCACCAAGATGAAACTGGTGGACTCAGTGGAAAGCCTTTATTATCAAGGTCTAACGAAATAATAAAGACAGTTCGCAAGGTTGTAGGCAGTAAATTCCCGATAATTGGGGTTGGCGGAATTTTGACAGATGAGGATGCAATGAGTAAAATACACGCCGGGGCTGATTTAGTGCAAATATACACAGGATTTATTTATCAAGGAACACAATTGATAAAAGACATTAACAACAAATTAATTGTTCATAAAAAAGAAGAAAATAATACATGAAAGTAACAGAAAACTTTAACTTAAAACAACACAACACACTGGCTATTGATTGCCACTGCGATCAATTTATCTTAGTCGAAAATTTACATGATGTGGAAAAAATAGTCCCCTATTGTGGAAAACAAGGCTTTTTTATTCTTGGTTCTGGAAGTAATCTTGTGCTCACTAAAAACATTGAAAAACCAGTTATACATTTAACTGACCGTTTTCAT
>JALWML010000075.1 GCA_027083915.1 Lysobacterales bacterium
CTAATAAAGTGAGAACTCAATTAAGTGCTTTACGTATGGAATTAGCCGAACGTTTAGGATTGCGTAACCCAAAAGAATTTGCACCGTTATGGGTAGTAGATTTCCCATTATTAGAATGGGATGAAGAAACGGAACGCTACCATGCAATGCACCATCCGTTTACATCTCCAAAACCTGAAGATATGGCATTGTTAGATACTGACCCAGGAAAAGTACGTGCCAATGCATATGATATGGTGTTAAACGGCAATGAAATCGGTGGTGGTTCTATACGTATTCACGATAAAGAAACACAAGCTTTAATGCTTAATCATTTAGGGTTTACTCCAGAACAAGCAAAAGAACAATTTGGCTTTTTAATGAATGCTTTTGAATATGGTGCTCCCCCACACGGTGGACTTGCATTTGGATTGGATAGGTTGGTTGCTATTTTAGGTGGACAAGAAACTATACGTGATTTTATTGCCTTTCCTAAAAACAATAGTGGTAGAGATGTGATGATTGACGCACCTTCTAAAATTGATGATGAACAATTAAAAGAACTACATTTAAAGCTAAATTTATAGAGAATATATTTAACCATGGGAACTAAAATTCATAAAAAATTAAATGAATTAGCAGCCACAGCTATTTGTGGAAATGATATAAGTTCTTCTGTATTGTATGTTTCAGCATTGGCCATTGCTTTTGCGGGGCAATATGCTTGGATTACATTACTTATTGTATCATTAGTGTTGTTTTTATTTCGAAAAATATATGGAGAAGTTGTAGGAGCGTTACCTCTAAATGGAGGAGCGTACAACGCCTTATTAAACACTACAAGTAAAGGTATGGCGTCTTTTGCAGCTGCTTTAACATTGCTTTCATATATGGCTACAGCGGTGATTTCAGCAAATGAGGCTATTCACTATTTACATCATTTAATCCCATCTATGCCTATAATTATTGCAACAATTGTATTGCTAGCTATATTTGCATCTCTTACTATTGGTGGAATAACTGAATCTGCCAAAGTTGCCATAGGAATTTTCTTGTTTCACTTGTCTTCATTGGTAATATTAAGTGGATTTATTATTTATTTTTTAAGTCATAATGGAATTGAGTTATTTTTAGAAAATTGGCATTTCTCAGGAAATGGAGGTAGTATCTCCAATGCTATCTTTTTTGGTTTTGCAGCTTCAATGTTAGGCGTTTCAGGATTTGAAAGTTCTGCTAATTTTGTTGAAGAACAACAAAAAGGAGTTTTCCCAAAAACACTAAAAAATATGTGGTCTATAGTAAGTATTATAAATCCACTTATGGCAATATTTGCGTTAGCATTATTCACAATTCCTATACTGCAAAGTCCCGAATACCAAAATACGTTATTGGTAGAAATGGGAAAACACGTTGGAGGAAAATGGGTTGCTGTTTTGATATCAATTGATGCTTTTTTAGTTTTAAGTGGTGCAGTTCTTACAAGTTTTGTTGGAGTATCTGGATTATTAGAACGTATGACCTTAGATAGAATTTTACCTCAATTTTTCTTAAAGAAGAATAAAAAGGGAAGTTCTTATAGAATAATATTAATGTTTTTCTTTTTATCCATTTCAGTATTGCTTATTACCAATGGAAATGTAAAATTATTGGCTGGTGTTTATAC
>JALWML010000076.1 GCA_027083915.1 Lysobacterales bacterium
GGTCAGTGATGCGCAAACAGGTGAAGTTCTTGCTATAAAAGGAGATAAAAATAAAACCAGCTTTTTTAACCGTGCGCTACTCTCCAAACGCCAAATCGGCTCACTCATTAAACCTTTTGTTTATTTAGCTGCCCTTGAAAAATTACCTGGTTTTACCCTATCAAGCTTGATAGCAGATAACCCTATTAAAATTAAACTCAAACAGGGCGAGTATTGGCAACCTAAAAATTACGACGGGAAATCTCTGGGGCAAATTCCTGCTCAATTGGCATTAATAAAATCGCGAAATCAGGCAACCGTTAATTTGGGGTTACAAATTGGTGTTAATAACTTTGTAAACTACCTGAAAAAAATTGGACTTAACATCTCACGCAGTAAACACCCTTCTATTTTTTTAGGCGCAACAGAATTAACGCCTTATGAAGTGTCAAATTTATATTTAACCCTCGCCTCTGATAATAGAACCAATCAATTGATTGCAATTAGGCACGTTGTAGACAAAAACAATAAGCTTATCCGCCAGACCAAACACAAAAAAAACATTTCTATTAATGCTAAAGCGTTATCACAAATTCGTGATGCTTTACATCAAGTTACCATCAGTGGAACAGCTGCTAAACTCACATACCACTATGGTTTTAACAATTTATATGGGAAAACTGGTACAACAAATCAAGGGAAAAATAGCTGGTTTGTGGGTTTTAACAAAGAATATTTAGCCACTTTTTGGGTAGGAAAAGACAACAATCAAGCCACTCATTTAACGGGCAGTTCTGGTGCTTTAGTTTTGTGGGCTGACTGGTTCACCAAGATGACTGAATAATTGAGTGAAACAATTTATCCAAATACAGATATTATTCTGATAAAACACGTTCTAAATAAACATCTAACTCCTTAAGAGTGTCATAATTTGGTATGGCCTTTTGTCTTATTTGTTCAATTTTTTTGTCAAATTCAGCTTGTTTGTCTTGGTATACTTGCAACTTAACAAAATCATCCTTCAATATTGTTTTTGCCATATCCAAAAAAAGCTGGTATTCGATTAACCACTTATCATTGGCCATCAAAACCAATTGATTAAAGACCTCTTGCGATTCCTTAACCCTTTCTAATTCATTGGCAGAAATAGCAAGTGCAATACCTGCAACAAATTTTACTCGTTGTGGTAAATCTTCGCTATGGTATGTCTCTTTTGCCATGGCATAGGCTGAAATATTATCGTGCATCTTGACTTGATTGATTGCTATCCATGCCTGTACGCGCACTCTATCTGAGACTGAAAGTTTATAAGTTGTTAGTTGTGATAATAAATGTTGAGCCTGTTTGTATTTGCCTAACTTTATTTTCAAGATAGCTAAATTTATCTCTGCCTCGTTAATATGCCCTTCACTATTGAGATGAGCCTGTAAATCAATACCTTTTTGTAAGTATTTTTCTGCCATATCATCGTATCCTAAAGGGCTCAAAATATTATACATATAGCTAAATCCTTGCATAAACAGGTTTGTGTTAGGCTGCGACACTGCATATTTAAGCAATGTATTTGTCCATTTCATGGCCTTAATATACTGACCTTTTTCTAAATTATCTTGTGCTAAAACACCGTAACATGTTGATATGACATTGCGATCTTTAAGTTCAAGGGCTATCTCTAATGCACGTAAAATATAGTCCTGCGCTCCATCATTTTGATTTAATTCACTACTAGCAAAATACATGTGTAATAAAGCAGTTATTTGACCTTTGCCATGCTTATCCTTAACCGCTTTTTCGTATAAGGCTTTGGCATCATTGAACTCTAGCTCATATTCTTTTGCCAAATACTCGAGACTCAGTATTATGTATTGACAAGCATACATGCCGTCTAGGTTATTTATGTCAGAATATATCTGATAAGCTTTTTGAATATAAAAAGAGGATTTTTCTTCATCTGCACGATAGTAATAAACCTTTGCAAAGTGGCGATAAACATCAGCTAACGCTAACGATTCATCATCACCTGCCAAATCTATTGCTTTTTGTCCATATTCAAACAATTCTTCATAGTGTCCCAACGAAAAATGGGCAAGTGCTTTTAATGCATCAATAGAAACTTTACTTTTGGCATCCAACTCATCCTGATGAAATTTATTGTCTATTGATGAAAGAACTTCTTTTGGGTGTGTTTTTATTTGGGACCTATAATCAAGATACATTTTAGAGTTGAATAATGTATTAGTTTTTTTAGTCTCTAAAAAATAAGCCGTTGTTACGAACACAAGCAAAGCCAAAACAATACCTAATACTTTTTTATAATGACTCAAAAAAGAAATAAAAGGGGGACGAATGGATTGAGGAGTAATATCTTTAACTATTTTTTCAATTGAAACCTTAAGTTTATATCCTTTACCATAAACATTTTCTAATACACCATCAAGGCCGTTTTCTTTAAATATTTTTCTCAAACCCTGAATAACTTTAAACAAAGAGTCATCACTAACGATTAACTCGCCCCATAGTGCATTAATCAGAGCCTCTTTAGTCACGATTTGATTTTTTGATTCTAAAAATAAACTTAATGCTTGGTGGATTTTTTCAGGGCATTCAACTAATTGATTATTAATTTTAAGTGAGTTTTCTGACAAATCAATTAGTGTGTTTCTGATTTTATAGTGCATTCAAACCCATATTTATAATAATTGAAAGATGGCTTAATTCTAACAAATTTAATTATGGATTTGTAGATTGAATTTTAATCTGGCAAAAAAAAGGCCAAATCTAAGATTTGACCTCAAATTTCTAAATTATTTGATTATCGGGAAAGAAAGTATAAATAATTTAGAAAACTGGTTTTCCCCTTATTATTCAAACCCGTCCTTAAATAAAAAGCCCATTTCATAGGCTCCCATATCTGCTTGCCCGCTACCAAAACGATCCACACCTAAAATATCATAACGTGCAATATCAAATTCACCGACAGGAAAACAATTGGCATTTAATGCAATTGAATCTTCTCTTAATTGATAGTTTGTCGAATCAACAAATCCAGGACTCCCAATAATAGTGCCATTTTGCACCACGCCTGAGGCATCATTATTTTCCACCAAAGAACAAGCCACTTGGGCATCGTGATTGCCCATGTCATTATTTAAATCAGCAATTGAAGCCTGCCCATTTTTTATGATTGAACCTTTTACTTCTAGCACTTGAGCATTGTTATTATCGTACTGAACATTAAAATAATTATTAACTTGGTTATCCGCTAATGTGCTGTAATGAACAATAACACTGGATAAATCATCTTGATCAAACAAATCAACATTATTTGTATTATTGATGATTAAATCACTTATCAAACCCAGTTGACTACCACCTGATACTTTAAAAATACTTGAGTCTAGTGCATTATTTTCTTCAAACAGTGTCTGTGCTACAGTCATGATTGCTCCCTCATCCAAATAAATAGCTGCTCCATTGGCTAAACCACTTGCAGATAAGGTTGTACTATTTTGACTAATTGAATTACATATTTCACCGTAAATACAACCTTCAGGTAAGCGCCCAATCTGGACTAAAGGCGGATTTCCTGCTTGGCCTTCTTTGGATGCATATATCCCACCTCCTTTAGATAATGATGTATTGTTATCTATTCTTGCATTAATAAATTGTGCATTTGAATCAGAACTAATGGCAATAGCACCTCCTCGGGTTATCAATCCTGTTGAAGGAATTATGCTATTATTAGTGATGGATACAGGATGAAATTCTGTTCCTGTAGCAATTAAATTGCTAGATTCTATATATATTCCTGCTCCCCTTAGTGTAGAAGTATTTGAAAAAATTCCATATTGCAATGAGTTAACAGGGTTAACATCTCCAGCTGTAATATAGGCATCACAGAAATAAAGGTTTATTCCACCTCCTGTTTCAGAAAAGTTATTTGTAATAGTAACAAATTCACCCAGATTAATTTCACTTCTAACACAGTTAATACCTCCTCCTTGAATCGCCTGATGTGGGCCATTTGTTCTATTATTGTTTGAAATGACACCATTATCAAAGTTTACTACAATACCCGATACAGTACTTTTCACATCAACCCCTGAACTTCTATTGCTTATAATATCCGTATTTTCAAGATTGACTGTTAATCGTTGACTCAAGTTGTTATTAAATATTTTCAAACCAATATCATTCTGAAATATGAGTAACCTTTGTAATAAAATGGTATGAAAATCATCTACTAAATAGCTAATTTCAACACCATTTCCAAACGGATTACTTATGGTTGTCCACGGGAAATTGATGTCAACCACATCATCAATTGCATCTTGGCAATTAGCATAACCACCACGTAAAGAAGAAACATCTTTATCCGCTATAACTATACCCGTATCGATTATCACTTGATTGCTCATGCGAATATCCATATTTATTATGCCTGAATCAACCGCTTCTTGAACGGTATTGAATTGACAGTCAGCATCACCAACAGGTCCAACAGGAATGATTATTGGAGCTGCAAAGACACTTTTAGCAAAAACCAATAAAATTACAATTTTAAAAAAGTTCATAAACCCACCTACTCAAAACCATCACTAAACATCGCATCAGGTAATGCAACTTGATACTCATAAGCACCGGCATCATAATCACCTTCCTCAGGTAGAATTGTAGGATCATCTATTCCTCTGTCTTTACCATTAAGATCCTTAAATTGGCTTTGAAGTGTGCTTTCTCCACAAAAATCTCGTGCCAACGAATCACTTGCTAAATGAAAATCACCGTTATTACCATCAACAAAATCAACATATAAACTTGGATTTACAACAAGATGGTTGTTTGTTAAAGTTCCAATTAAGCTAGTGTCTTCATGGACGAAATTACAATGAACAGTAACATTTGGTGCCGTTGCTCCAGTTGTTGATAATATTACCCCTTGATCAATTATCATTGAGTTGACTATTTTTAAAAAGGGTTGTGAATCTGATCCATTTAAATCAAACATTGTGGAAGCATTATTGTGTGTTATTGTATTGTATAAAAAATCAATATTTCCACCGCTGTTCATTTGACCTGCAATCTCAAATAAGCTTTGAGCAGTTACTGGAGATTTTCCTATGTTATAGGCAATCACATTACCTTCTAAGCGTAAGTAAGCAGCATTTTTCACATAAAATGCAACCCGTGAATTCGCCTCATTTTCAGAAATATAAGTTTGATTGATTTGCGCAACCCCACCTGTATTTAAATAACCAACGGCTGCAAAACCCGTAGCAGAGGTAATTCTATTTTTCCACAACCTCGAACACTTATCATTATCCCAACACGCTGTATTTAAGCGTTTCATATTAATGTTTGCAAAATCTTCCACAACCATTCCCGCACCATGATTAACTGCAGTATTACCTGAAATATGGGTATTTGTTGCTGTCAATGTTGTACCATTACCAGTTAAGAAGACACCGCCTCCACCTGCAAATTGTGCGTTAGCATTTGTCGATATATTATCCGAAATCTCAGCAGGAGCTAAATCACTACCACTAATAATCATATCTGCCCCTGATGACATATACACACCACCACCAAAATCAGCTACATTGCCATTAATACCAAATTTAGGATTTGTACTAGGGTTTCCATTATTGATTGTTACTTGGCAACCATTGGCTGCGTATATACCGCCGCCTTTCCCATTTGATGAGTTCAACTTAATAACAGAATCTCCTGTCATGTCAACACTAGCACTACCTCCAGTACACCAGATACCGCCCCCTTGTGTGGTTGCTGTGTTTCCAGAAATAACAGAATCTTGCACAGTTATATTAGAATTTCCTGAAAGTTGAATACCTCCTCCTTGTTGCCCATCATTGGATTCAATAATTGAATTAATTAGGGTCACACTGCCATTAATAATTTTCATGCCACCAGCTCCTTCAAAACCAGTATTATTGCCATTAAATAGTCTAAAATTTTCCATTAAAACAAGAGGCAAAGCACCACCGACATTAATAGTGACAACTGTATCGGCATTATCACCACTCCATTGAGTGAGATTTGAGCCCATGGTATTGCTATCTGCATTACCACAATTATCATAACCACCAGTTATTTGAGTAAAACTAGTCATGATAAAGGTATCATGTAATGTCTGTTCACTTGTCACGCGTATAAAGTGATCATTGTTTGCAACCGAAGCCGTATAAGCATCAAACAAATTATCAAAATCACAAACACCAACACCACCACTACCAACTGTAATAAAAGCATTTGATAGACCAGAGATAAGCAAAAGAACTAAAGTTATTTTTATTTTCATAGTATTCAACATAATATTTTCCCGATATTTAAAAAGTGAGTTTATTTAACCGAAAAATAGTCTGAATAGCCTGAAAACAATCTGAAAGAGTCTGAATCAGAGTTTTTGTGAGAACCACTTCACATTATTTTGCCAGCATTTGATTTAAGACAGGCAAAAAAAAGCCTCTGCAGAAATACAAAGGCTTAGAAATTTAGGTAATAATTAGTTTTAAATAGCCTTATCCCAATTATTATTGACCAAAGACTCAATAATTTTCTCACCACGGTGTCCGTAAATTGGATTATTTTCTAATGCCAATTCATCGGCTAATTTGATGGCAACATCAGCAGGTGGTGTATCGGTGACTTTAGATTGGTTAAGGACATGCAATGCCGTTTGAAAAACCGAATATTCATAATCTTGATCCAAATGGCGGTAAAAATACGGGTCATTATCAATATAACCAGATTGCTCGTCTGCACAGTTAACTATACCCATGCGATTGACTAAAAAATCAGGTACATAAGTTATGCCTCTATCAGCTATGGCTTGACCATGCAATTTAGAATCTTTGAGTTGGTTGTTTGAAGCACCACAAATAATTTTGGTTTTGATTTGAGGAATCGACTCATCATTCAAGATAGCACCTGTTGCACAAGGAGCCAAAATATCACATTCTTCAAACAAGATAGAGTTATCTTTTATGTCAACCAATCGAGCATCCAAGTTTTTATCGGCGTATTTGGCTTTAACTTCATCAATTAAATCTTGATTAATATCCACAGCAATAATTTTTGCCACATTGCGTTCAAATAGATAACCCATCATCGGCTCTGCCACATGACCCATGCCTTGCACAGCAACAGTCTTACCTTCAAGTCCTCCCATGTCTAAAAACTTCAATGCCGCTTCCATTCCATGCACCACACCAAGTGCTGTGGCTGACGAAGGATTACCACTGCCACCAACTGAGGCTGGAATACACGTGGTAAAACGCGTTTGTGAAAAGACATTACCCATGTCTTCTTCACACGTACCCACATCTTCGGCAGTAATATAACACCCTTTAATCGACGTGATAAAACGCCCATAATCTTTATACAACTCTTCACGCATTTTTAAATCATTTTTATCATTCTTTGGGTTATGAACCATAATGCCTTTGCCACCACCCCACCACAGGTTGGCTAAGGCATTTTTACGCGTCATGCCTTTGGATAAACGCATACCATCACGCAAAAAATCTTCCATTGTTGCATAATGCCAATAGCGCAAACCACCAGAGGCTTGTCCGCGATTGGTTTTATGG
>JALWML010000077.1 GCA_027083915.1 Lysobacterales bacterium
AATCCAAACACCCTGATATATATAGGTCCTGATGTTTTCATTCTATGCTTTATTTACCAACAGCGAATTCTATTTCAGCAAAACTTCCGCCCTCATCTACCACCATGACATGATATTTGCCTTGTTTTAAATTTCGCAAATCCAATTCATTAGCTGTTGACTCTTGCAAAGCTCCATTAACAAACCAATACCATTGCTTTTGACCAGCACTGTTCACCTTTAATTCTATAACAGGTAAATTATCGCTGTCAGGTGATGGATACAGTGTTGCATGGTTATGCACTCCGCTAATTTCTATCTTATTTAAAGATACGTATTCTTGACAATTAATGTTGTATTTTGGCAATAAACTTATTCTTCTGTTGGCTAATGGCAACCACGGCTCTAGAACTTGAGGCCATAAAGCTATTTTTTTTGTTATTACCTGTTTTGGGTAACAAGAAGGAAGGACGCGCTGACGAGTCTTATCATCCAATGTGACTTCTAACAACTCTGCAGCATACCCCAACTTCAATTCATCAGACAAAGTTGGCGGAGCCACATCATCAATTAAATAAGCGGAGCGTTGTTTATGGCAATATTCTGTTTTTTGCATAGATAACTTTTTACCCAAAGGCCAACAGATTTTTTCCAAACTAACATTAAAAGGTTTTTGTGGTAATTCCAGCAATTGTTCAGGCATCATGGCGAGTACTTTTTTTAATAATGGCACAGCTGATCCTCTACCACTGTTTTTTTCAATAAAGGCACCGTCTGGTCTACCAACCCAAATCCCTATGGTTATTTTATTATTGCTTGCCATAACCCAGGCATCACGGTTGCCATAACTTGTTCCTGTTTTATAGGCAATTTTTAAATTATTGATTACTGTTTTGGAATGGAGTGAGTTTAATGACACTTGCGATAGTATGTTTTGAATAATCCATGCACTACCTTTTGTTAATAGTGTGAATTCTTTAAAAATATCCGATTGACTCATTCTTAATTTAACGGCACTACCAGCTCTACCTAAACTACTAAACACCCCAACAAGTTCTTCAAGCTTGACTCCGCCACCGCCTAATGCGATGGATAAATTTGGTTTCGCATTAAGTGGTAAATGCAAATTCACTCCAGCATTTTTCAAACGTGCATAAAACAGCTCTGGTGATAGTTCATTTAACACTTGAACCGCTGGCATGTTTAAGGAACGACCCAATGCTTGAGATACACTCACAGGTCCATTGAATTTGTTGGTGAAATTTTTTGGGCGGTAACCTGCGTATGACTGTGGAACATCGAATAACAGCGATTCGGAATGAATTAACCCTTGGTCAATAGCCAAACCATAAATAAAAGGTTTAAGTGTGGAGCCTGGCGAACGAATGGCTTGCACCATATCCACATGACCAGCACGTTCGTTATTTAAAAAATCAGCACTGCCAATATAAGCTAAGGCACTGGTACTTTCATTGTCCATAACAACTAGCGCAACAGAAGTCTTCTCTGGCATGGTTTTACTGTATTGTTTAACCAACAACTCCAAATCTGTTTGCAAGCCAATATCAACAGTGGATTTTATGACTGATTGACTTGGATAGGCCTTAATTAAACGGCGTGTAAGCAATGGTGCTATCATTGGATGAGTATTATAT
>JALWML010000078.1 GCA_027083915.1 Lysobacterales bacterium
ATTGATTTTTGAAATAGAAATCGACCAATGGAAAAACAACCTAGCAAAAGTTAAAGCAGGACAACTGGACTTATTACCGATACTAAACAAATCTCCACAACGAGAAGAATACCTTAAGTTTACTCAATCTTATTACGATGTTTTTAATTACTTCTTTATTCGCAGCGACTTAAGTAATTCATCAATTGATGGCTCAGCATTGCGAGTAGCAATTCCAAAAGATTTCTCCTATGAAGCACTGCTTAAAAAGAACTACCCTAATTTAAAAATAGTATCAACCAACACATTAACCGAAGCTATTTTTGCAGTACTTGATAACAAAGCCGACATGCTTTATGACTCATACACTGCTCTAAGTTACACTTTAGATAAGCTTTCAATTACCTCAATTGTCCCATTTATGTCATCAAAAAAAATGCCCTTAAATCGACTCTACATGGCAACAAATAAAGACAACCAAATGTTGGTAGATATTTTAAATGCAGCTCTTGTTGATATTAGCGCTGATGAAAGAAATAAAATATTTCTTAAATGGCAAAAGAAAAAAACCAACCCATTGTTTTATTGGCTTCTAGTATTTTTAGCCATTATATCCACGGCTTTGATTCTACGCGCATGGATATTATCAAAAGAGATAAAGCAACGAAAAAAGATTCAAAATGAATTAACTCAAGAAAGAGAAACATTACGAAGGCTTATTGAAAGTTCACCTGATGGTATTATGGTAGCCATTGACAAGCAACTTGTTGATTGCAATAAGACGGCAATTACCATGCTTGGCTTTAGCACAAAACAAGAGGTCATAAACTCCAATCTCACGGATTTGATTCAAGTAACTCAGCCAGATGGCTCCAATTCAATTACATTAATAAAAAACATGGTGCGCAAATGCATAGAAGAAGGATATGCACGTTATAAATTAAAAGCACATTCTAAAAACAATACAGACTTTTGGATTGATGTTATACAAATTCCAATAAAATATTTAGGTCAAGATGCGATTTATATAATATGGCGCGATATCTCAAACCATGTCAAACTCACCCAACAACTTGTTGATGCTCAAAAACAAGCAGAAAAAGCCAATAAAGCCAAAAGCCAATTTTTAGCAAACATGTCACACGAAATTAGAACCCCAATGAATGCAATTATCGGGTTTACCGATGTCTTGGCTGACCGTATTGATGACAAAAAAACACATAAAATCATAACCACAATCAAACGAGCTGGAAAAAATCTGCTTGGATTAATAAATGATATTTTAGACTTATCAAAAATTGAAGCTGGGCAGTTTGAAATTCAATCCAAGGCAGTCAATCTTCACGATTTGTTTAATGAAGTTTGCCAATTATTTTCAGTCAATATAAATAAAAAAGATTTAGGGTTTGAAATAGACATTGACTCAACCATTCCTTCCAGCCTAATTTTCGACCCCAGGAGTTTACGTCAAGTGCTTTTAAATCTATTAGGTAACGCCTTAAAATTTACCGACAAAGGCACCATAACATTTAAAGCAAAAATACTCACGATTGACGACCACCACAGCCAAGTAGATTTATTAATTAAAATATCTGATACTGGCATTGGTATTGCAGAAGATCAATTAACGAGCATCTTTAATCCTTTTGAACAAC
>JALWML010000079.1 GCA_027083915.1 Lysobacterales bacterium
GACTATGGGTGGGATGATACGCCTGATAGCTTAGATACTATCCAATTTGACTACGATAAAGAGTTCAAGTTATCAGAAGATGGAAGAGTGGCTTTGCATGAGTTGCTTAAGGCAAAACCTTACAGTGTTGGTCGTGTTGGAGCAGGTGGACGTTTTTCTCATGAATACGATAATTTTGTTATACTTCTGCACGAGGTTAATGCCTTAAGCGCATTCAAAAAACTGGTTATGGAAGGTACAAAACCAGCCCAAGTTTTTGGTTTAATCGGTTTAAAAATTAAGAATCCTGAATTAATAGAAAAGTATAAAACAATTATTTCTAAAAGTGACAAGGAAATAGTAGTTCATGGAGGTTGCACTTGGTCGAATGAAAAGGTGACTTCATTGATATATGGTAAAAGAGTCAACTACAATTGGTCTGAGGAAAACTTGGCTCGTCGTTATCAATGGTTAGAGGAAAACCATAAGCTTTTTAAAGTCATTGGTATCTAATGAAAATAAATTACCATTTGATTAGACATTACATAATCGCCAGCTTATTCGTGTTTTTAAGTTACTCGACACTAATTTTACATGACAGAATAAAAAGACAAACAAATCATGTTATCAATTCAACTATAAACTTTGAAAAAGAGTACGGAGAGTCACGACATATAACAAAATTGAAACGTTCTATTAAAAATATTATGTCAATTCAAAAACATGACTTGAGGCAATTAAAGCATTTGTTGCTTTCGATAATCATCATTTGTTTTGCCTATATGGTTCTGTTATTTACCATTAAAGAAATACCTCTAATTCTTCGCATGACTATTGCAGCTGCGATTATCTATCTTTCAATCATTCATCAGTCAAGAATAATGTATTAAACAGCTCTGTGCAATAAAGACACAAAGACTGACTGTCCGCAGATAAACGCAGACCATAGCAGATGGATAGGTCGCAACATTAGCCGCAATCAGTTGTTAGAAAATGCAGAGGTTTATCAAGTTATTAAAAAGTGGCTAAGAGGTCTCTAACTGAAATTCTCCTCAATAATCTCTTCCAAAGCGTACAGTGTTTTTTGTGGGAATCGTTCTATTGGATAATACTTAGCAATAACATCACATGCCTGTTGGTAAGTTTCAATATTCAAGTATCTGAGTAAATAGCGAATATCATTGATGTCATGAAATTCAGCACCAATACGCATAGCTAAACACTTCATTGCTAATAAATATTCAGGTGTAGCTGTATAAATCGTGAGGTTTGATAATTGCAAATAGTTATTAAAATCACCCGATTGACTAAAAAACCCTTTAACAGCATCATTAAGCCAGTTTTCATCAGCTCCAAATTCGGCACTTACTTTTTTGGCAAGTTTTCTCACAATAGCCGCTGGTTTGAATAAACCATCAACATCCATTGTTGATGCCCGAGCATCTAGCACTAAGCACATCACCGCACCACCAACAATATGCAATTCGCATTGTGTCTTTTCTTTGTTCAGTTGTTTATTGAGTAAATCAAATAGTTTTAAGATGTCTTTTTTGTTAAGTGCAATCATTAAACCCTTTCTCCAAGAGTTGAATCAATAAAAATATTTCGCCCTTTAAAAGCGATAGGTGAATTGATTAACAAATACAATCTTAGACTCTTTAGATTACTACCAAAATAAGGTTTATGAAGAATAGGAAAGTCGTTAATCCAATCAGGAGCAGTACAACTTAATGTATGAGCACGGTGACCTATCATGGCAATGGTGTAATTTATCTGAAACTCAGAGAGTTCATACGAAGGTTTTATGCTAACGGCTTGCTCAAAATCAGTTTGCGAACAAAGCATAAGGAAATCATGTAAATGAGCAAAAACAAAGCTGTCTTCTGCAGTGTTAAATTGGTATAAAATAGTTAAAAATTGCTGAGACTTGCTGTGCAGAATGCGTTGCAACACCCATGTTGACATATCAACACCTGCTGATTTAGCTGTTGATTTGATAATCTCTTTTTGTTGTTTGGAGACTCTTATTTGTAGGTATTCTGATTTTTTTAACTGATTCATAGCTGAATTATAGACTATTTGATAATATTGTCAATACAGTTGTAGTGACATAAATAATACACAGAACTGTATAAAGATATTCTGACCGCAGATAAACGCAGAATATCGCAGATGGATATAATGATGGTATAATAGTTAACAATCTTTCATAAACGAGTGACTGTGTTTAAATTTTGGAAAAAACAAAATTCAATTCAAAAAGTAGCGAATAGAATTAATAAAGTAATAGTAAGGTGGGCTTGCCCACCACATTTAAAACTAAATTATTATCGAGGCAACTGATACACAGTTGGTGGGCAAGTCCACCTTACAAAATAATGTATAAATTCAAATTCATCACAAAACAAAAAGAAAGTAGTAATATCTGGATTGTTATTATTTCTTTGCTTATTTTTCATTTTCTCTATTATTATTTAATCATTCATACGACTAGAGTTTTGGATTGTATGCCTTATGAAGAGTTTTGGACATGGACTGATGAATTTGGGATTGGGTTGTTTAAAATTTTTATCTTTATTTTTTTTCTTTATGCTTTTTGGGCAATATTAGAAGCAATAATTGCTTATAAAAGAGATTTAAAAGATAAAGTGTTTTGTACAATAAGTAGCTCTTTAATAGTGGTTTATGTTATCTATTTAATGTTGAGCTTTAAAGTGCATTGGGAGCTGTTTGAGGTAAAATGGGGTCAACGTGACTACCAAGATATTTCGTTTACATTTGGATATATGCCAGAAATCCGATTTCAAACATCATGGGACAAGTTCATCCGTGATAATGAATGTAGGAACCCCTATTATTACAGAGACCTCTTAACTCCTAAAGACCATGATGATTACTGGAGTGGGCTTCTTTTAGAATTCTATAATAATGGAGGTACTTTAGAAGAAGTCATTAAGTCAAATTATAATGTACAGATGGCTACAGATGCTTTTGATTCTTATAGAAAACAAGGTGTGGAGATTATTGTAACCGAAGATAAGGATTCACCACACTAACTCTCGATGGACTTGACAATACAAATCTATTTCCAATTCAACAAAACATCTGCGTAAGTCTGCGTTTATCTGCGGACAATAAGTTCTCATGAAAAGGCGTTATTATTGACTTAATCAAGCTATTTCACTATTATGCACGGCATGAAAACTGAACTCTTATCTCCTGCGGGAACTTACAAAAACATGCAGTACGCTTTTGCCTATGGGGCAGATGCGGTTTATGCGGGGCAACCGCGTTATTCTTTGCGTGTGCGTGAAAATGATTTTAAAAATGCCGAACGATTGGCTCAAGGTATCGAAGAAGCACACCGATTGAATAAACTTTTCTTTATCGCATCAAACTTATCTCCACACAATAATAAAGTAAAAACCTATATTCGGGATTTAGCACCGATAATTGAGATGAAACCCGATGCCTTAATCATGAGTGATCCGGGTTTAATCATGATGGTGCGTGAAAAATGGCCTGAAATTCCTGTGCATTTATCGGTGCAAGCTAACGCCATTAACTTTGCCACAGTTAAATTTTGGAAATCTATGGGGTTGTCACGAATTATTTTATCGCGTGAATTGTCACTGGATGAAGTCAAAGAAATTCGCCAAGAATGTCCTGATATTGAGCTTGAAGTTTTTGTTCATGGAGCTTTGTGTATTGCTTATTCAGGAAGATGTTTATTGTCGGGTTATATGACCCATAGGGATTCTAACCAAGGTGCTTGCACTAATTCCTGCCGTTGGAAATACAATGCTATGGAAGCCAAGCAAGATTCAGTGGGTGATTTAATTCCCTTGCATCAAGGTGGAAAATCAGGCACAAACATTTATACACCGCACGAAAACGACGATGATAATCCGATGTTTTTGTTGGAAGAAAAAGGTCGTCCAGGCGAATTAATGCCTGCTTATGAAGACGAACACGGCACTTATATCATGAATTCAAAGGATTTGCGCGCGGTGCAACACGTCAAAACCTTAATTGATATGGGTATTGATTCATTAAAGATTGAAGGACGTACTAAATCACATTTTTATGCGGCTCGGACCACTCAAGTTTACCGTCAAGCCATTGATGATGCTTATGCTGGGCGTGAGTTTAATATGGATTTAATGGATACACTCGAAGGCTTGGCAAATCGCGGATTTACCGAAGGTTTTTACCGCCGTCATCCACCCAAAGAATTTCAAAATTACGAGACAGGTTTTTCAGGCAGTGACAAACAACAATTTGTCGGTGAAGTCATTAGTTACGATAAAGAAACTGAATTATTGAAAATTGATGTCAAAAATAAATTCCTCGTCGGTGATAATCTCGAATTAATGACACCAACAGGCAATATCCAATTCAACTTAAGTGATATGATTAGCAAAAAGGGTGAGAAAATGGACTACGCACCAGGTTCTGGTCACGTGGTTGATATTCCAGTGGAAATCTCAGATAAAGATTTGGAGCAGATTGATTTTGGTTTGTTGGTTAGGTATTTGCCGAATAAATCAGAGAAATAGATAAAACCAAAGGCACTAATAAGGTTACGGCAACATTGGCAGCTAAATAGTGGGGATAATGCCCAATTTTATTCCCATATTTGTTTGCTCCAGAAAGTGAAAACAGTGCCAGAGGCATAGGTATTAAAGCGATTAAGCTTATCGTTGGTAAGAGATGATTCATGACTAAATAGATAAGAGTTATGATTGTTGATAATAAAAATAATGCATAAACAGCGTTGCTCTTTTGTATTCCAAATGCAATAGGGAAATGATTTCTACCAGCTTTTTTATCGGCTTGAATATCGGGATATTGGTTGAGTAACAATAAATTATTCACCAAAAAGAACGGGATAAGGGCGATAAGTAACGGAATAAAATGATAGTTTTCACTAAAAACATAATGTGTGCCAAGGACAAATAACAAGCCAAAACCTAATCCTGGAGCAATAAGACATAATAAAGGATGCTTATTTATCCATTGGGTATAACTCAAAACCAAGCACATGCCTACTATTCCAATAGGAGCAATAGCCAGTCCAAATCGGTTAATAAAATAAAGCCCGATTATTAAAGTAATGAGCAGTGAGGCAATACCAATTGCGAGGACATTATGGTGTAAATCAGGGTTGTTTGGTAATGCACCACTGCCACCACTAAAGGGTGTGCGTTGGGTATTTAGATCCAAGCCCGTTTTGAAATCGAAGTATTCATTCAAAGTGTTGACACTGATATGTGCCATTAATGCCGCAATGAGCACCAATAATACATCATAATAATTAATAACATACCCTTGAAATTTTGCTAGACTAACACCGAGAAGAATACATACCGGTGTTAAAATTAAAAAAGGGATTCGTATAGTTTGAACTAAAGCTTTTTTCTTACTCATTTATAATTCTTCTCATGTTCGCAAGCGCATTCCAATTTCTGTGGAATAGCCTACACTTCTATGCGTAACTTTGCCTTCTTCGTCAATAACGAAATAGGTCGGAAAACCTTTGATTTTATAGTCACTCATCTGTTGCTCTGAACCAATTAAGACAGGCATGGTGAGTTCTAGGTCATCTTTGAATTGTTTGATTTCTTCCTTATTTTCCCAACTTAAGCCGACAACTAGAATTGCTAATTCATCTTCACTACGTGCTTTGCGCAAGGCATTGAGATTGCCACCACTCATGTGGCAAATACTGCACCATGGAGCAAAGAAATAGATTAAGACTTTTTTACCTCGAAGATCCGACAATTGAACCGTTTGACCATCGGTTGTTTGTAAGACAAAGTCAGGTGCCATTTGTCCATCTGCCGCGAGTGTACCACGATTTTGAAACCAAGAGAAAATCAATAAGACAAGTACAATAATAGAGGCTTCAAAAAGAATTGATGCCCACTTATGTGCTTTGACATACTTAACTGTTTTCTTAAATGCATTCATATTTTAGAGACCTTTGTGTAACTATATGGCGAAAGAAAAAATTGAGAAAATTTACTAAATCGAGACGGAAATTGCGGGTAATAGCTAGCTATTGACAAAATTTTCAACGATGAGTTAGTGAATTTAATCATTTTTTACTCGTCATCATAGTTATGCAAGGGTCTCTTTTAATTTTCTCAGATTATTTTGTATTCTACCAAACAAAAGAGATAACAATCAGTTAAAATCTTTCAAAGTTTAATCTTATATTAATAAAACATGGCAAAAGCAACTCCAACACATACACCGATGATGCAACAATACCTCAAGATAAAGGCAGATTATGCTGATATGTTGGTATTTTATCGTATGGGTGATTTTTATGAGTTATTTATGGATGATGCTTTGGAAGCGGCAAAGTTGTTGGATATTACCTTAACCTATCGAGGCAAAGCTAATGGTAATCCAATCCCAATGTGTGGTGTGCCGTATCATTCGGTTGATCCCTATTTGGCTAAATTGGTCAAAATGGGGCAATCAATCGCTATTTGCGAGCAAGTTGGCGACCCAAAAACGTCAAAAGGACCGGTTGAACGCAAAGTTATGCGCATTATCACTCCAGGAACAGTCACAGAAGAAGCCTTGATGGATGCACGCAGTGAGAGTTTGCTTGTTGCGGTCTACAGTAATAAAAATGGTTATGGCATTGCCACCTGTGAACTATCCTCTGGTCGTATTGTTGTGATTGAAGTCGATGAACACGAAACCTTGTTGGCACAAATAGAGCGCCTTGCACCAAGTGAATTATTGCTCGAAGAAAACAGTCCTTTGTGCGAACAACTCAATAAATACCCAATAAACCAACGCCCTTCATGGGATTTTGACAAAGACACGGCATTAATAACGCTCACCAACCATTACAAAACCAAAGATTTAAAAGGCTTTGGAATCGAAGGTTCATCTTTAACCATCAATGCGTTGGGTTGTTTGTTTAACTATATCCAACACACACAAAAATCCGTGATGAAGCATATTCAAGCCATTCAAACCGAATTATTGGATGAGTTTCTCCACCTTGATGCCAGCACACGCAAAAATCTCGAAATTGAAATCAATAACAACGGTGGCACCGAACATACTTTATGTGAGTTGATGGACGAAACCACCACCGCAATGGGTTCACGGCAATTGCGAAGATGGTTAAAACAACCTTTGCAAAACCGTACAAAACTCAACGCTCGATTAAATGCTATTGGCACTTTAACCGACAATGGTGTGGTATTTGATTTGCAAGAAATTTTAAAAGGCATTGGTGATATCGAACGAATTAGCACACGAATTTCGATGTTGAGTGCTAGACCTCGAGATTTAGTTACTTTAGCTCATTCGCTCAAGCAAGTTTTGGTATTAAAAGATGCTCTGCAAGTGATTGAAACCGAAGAAATTCAAAACCTCAATCATTTTCTTGGCACACACACTAAAGTGATTGATTTAATAGATTCTGCTATCAAAGAAAATCCACCTGTGGTGATTCGAGATGGTGGTGTAATTGCCGATGGATACGATGAGAAACTAGATGAATTACGCAGCATCAGTACCGATGCCAGTCAATACATGCTGGATTTTGAAGAG
>JALWML010000080.1:0-4269 GCA_027083915.1 Lysobacterales bacterium
GTTATTGTGGATTGTTTAACTGATAATCCTAATCGTACTTTTGGTGATGTGCGTTTAGCTTTTACCAAAACCAATTGCACAATCGGTACTCAAGGTTGTGTTTCTCATATGTTTGATCACGATGCTATCTTTGTTTTTGATGCTAATGGCAAAGATGATGAAGATATTTTAGAAATATTAATGGATGCTGATGTTGATGTTTCTGATGTGGAATGTGAAGATGACAAAATTTCCGTATTTGCACCTCATACCGAATACTTTAAAACCAAAAATGCCTTAACTGAAGCCTTAGGGGAAATTAAGTTTGAAGTCGATGAGATACAATTTATTCCACAAAGTACGGTTAAGATTACCGATGAAGAAGATTTAGCTAATTTCGAGAAGTTTAACGAAATGTTAGAAGACTTAGAAGATGTACAAAATGTTTTTCATAATGCGGAAGTTTAAATACACCTAAACAAAAATACTTACTTCAAAAAAAAGCCTTTGAATTTTCAAAGGCTTTTTTGTTTCTAGCAACTATTAAACTTACTGCCAAGTAACCACTCGACCAGACCCTCCTGGAGGTGTTGGGTTTGTAATGACCACTGAGGGGAAACCTGCTGCTGCACTTGTTAGTGTCGTGGTTCCTGTTGTCGCACTGCTCACTACTGCACTGCAAATACCCAAACTACTAGTTGTTGTTGAGCACGCTGGGAAATCAGGAGTGACAGCACCCGCAGCATCTTGTAAGGAGAACGTAACTGGCACACCAGAGACTACATTCCCATACTGATCTTTTACTTCAGCAATTGCATTTACTGAACTTCCTGTTGGTGATGTTGCAGTATCAAACCAGAAATTAGACATTGATGCATCTGGCTCTCCTGCAATCCATGTTGTTGAATTAAATAAACCTACTGTTGTATTTGGTATATTAGTTCCACCAATATCTGCTGCTACAGCTGTGGTACCGATAAGTGTACTTGTTGCTGTAACATTACATGTGCCTGCTACCCCTGTTGTACAAGATACCATCGGTGTATTCGCATCTGTATTTGTCATGGTGAAATTAACCACAATTCCTGCTCCTATTGGGTTATTACTAGCATCTTTAATCAATGCACTATAAGTTACATTTGTACCAGCTGTTTCTGAATTTACGCTAACCCCAAACTCAGAATTAGCCGCTACTGGTACGGCTGTTATATCAAACTCATTTGAATCAAAATTTCCCCCGAAAAATTGGTAATTAAACCGCAGCCGGTATTTGTTATTGAGTGCATTGACTAAATCTATACTTAAATTACTAAAGGTAACTAAACCATTAGTCATAACAATATCATTAGAACCTGACAAAATAGCACCAGAGGCACCAGAAAAAGGAACAATACTGACGTGAACAGCCCCAGCACTTGAATTTACTAAATTTCCATTTAAATCTTGTAATTCAACTTCTATTGGATTAATTATTCCTCCTGCTACCGTATCATTTGGTTGTACAACTACAGCCAATTGTGAAGCCGTTGCTGGAACAATATCTATCGCATTAGAATCAGAAGAAGTAAAGCCTCCTCCTGTTGCAACCAAGGTATATCCTGTTCCCGCTAAATCAATATTTAAATCAGAAAAAGTAGCAATACCATTAATTGCTGCTTTGGTTACCGTTCCTGACAAGGTTCCTGCAGAAGGATTATTCTGGATAGCAATAGTCACAGCACTACTATTGTTGGCATCAAGCAAACCCGTACCATCTTGAAATTCAACAATTATAGATCCCAATGAGTTTCCTGAGGCAACACTGGCATTAGGTTGTCCTGTCATCACAAGTTGTGTTGCAGTCACTAGTGAGCTACCAAACTGCTGGTATGTGGTATTATTATCCAAATAACTATCAGTTACTCCTGCATCAACAATAAATGCTGAAGCCAGCATATCCAATTTCAAGTTATTTGAAATATCTGCTGCATCGACAAGAGCCTGTCTTTTCGCATAAATAATTAGACTATCACCTGGTGCAACAACTGCGTTATCCAGTCTCACAGTTTGACTTCCAAAAGCGAAGTTTCCACAGGTAGTAGCTGCATTCGATGAAGCTGGTACGGTACATGTCCAGTCTTGCGCATCATTAAATACGGGACCATTACTGGCAATTAAACTATAAAACTCAACAAAATCAACGGTTAAGTTTGTACTACCAACTAGTACTGTATTCTCTATGATATATTGATATTCAACAATTTGGCTATTTGAAACGGTAATTGGTGTATTAGGAAATGGTTCCGTAACCATGGGATTAGTAGATGAATCAACTACTTTTAATAAAGTTAATTTTATGTCATTATTGGCAACTGAAGAAGTGTTTTCAAAACCGTTTTCGTAAATAGTATCAGGATTTGGTGGATTGATAACATTATTAGCTGCATCAGCAATTGTCGCACAAGCAATTGTATCATCGGTAGTGATATTAAATTGGTTATTATCAAAATCGTACTCTGTGGTAACAATATTATTTTGCATTGTTGTCACTTCAATACCATTACCATCTTGTACTTGTGTAATAATATTAGGGGCAGATGAATTTGTCTTACTGGCACAAACTAGAGGGTCACTCACATGAAAACTTACTGTAGCTGGGTTAGAACTTAAGTCATATTCCATTAAATGTGTTGTAGGAGTTCCAAAACTGTCCAAAGTTTCAGTTAAACTCAAATATTCTGAGCCATTAATAGAAATATCATAAGCAGAAACATTTAATGAAATAAGTGTCAATCCTGCAACGGTAGTCAGTCGCTTGATTTGTGCTGCTAATTTTTGGGTTAGAGATATCTTCTTTATAAATCTTGTCATTTTATACGTTGTTTTGTTGTGTTTGAGCGCATTTTAGCTTCTTTTTATTTTTACTGTGTTAAAACTTTGTTAGTTTAGGTAAAATAATGTCAATTAATTTAAAAAAAATGAATAAAATATGCGTAATTTACTAATATTTACCCTTATCTTACCATTTTCGTCTTATGCTTTAGAAGATATTTTTAGCACAATGGATGAAAAAACTGCTGTAACTACAGGAATTTACAAGCTTTCTTCATCAGAAAAAACAGCTTTGCTTAAATGGCTACAAAATTCTCAAAATGAATCAAGAGAAAAAATAAGACAAGAAGTACGCGCCGAAGTAAAGAAAGAGGTTAAAAAAGAAGTGGTCGCAGAAGAAATCAAAAAGGAGAAAAAGAGATCTATGGACTGTAAAAGGGAATAGTCTGAGAGAGATGAGATTAAATCTTCCATTATTGGTGAATTCAATGGTTGGCGCGGGAAAAACATATTTAAACTAGCCAATGGACAAATATGGAAACAGGTTGAAAAGTCATCTTTTTATATTCCCAAAAGAACAAATCCAAAGATAACCATAAAACCTAAATCCATGGGTAGCTGGCAATTATATGTGGATGGATTTGGGCGTGGCGTTAAGGTTAAAAGAATCAAGTAAATCAATTAGCCCACTTAAAAAATATTTAGTGGACTAATTTTCATACGTCTAGATTAACTTTGGTTTCAAATAATTATTAAACTTATCCAAAATAACATACCAAACAGGTATCAATATCAGTGTAATTACAGTAGCAAATAAAATTCCAAAGGCAAGTGATATTGCCATTGGGATTATCACTTGTGCCTGTAAAGATGTCTCCATCAACATCGGCACTAATCCAAAGAAGGTTGTCAACGATGTTAATAAAATCGCCCTAAACCTTCGTGTACCCGCCTCGAGTGCCGCCTCAAGTATAGAGTGCCCTGCTAATCGGTATTTATTGATAAAATCCACCATGACTAAAGAGTCATTAACGACAACGCCCCCCAAAGCAATAACACCAAACAATGAAATCATGCTCATGGTATAACCCGTTATCCAGTGCCCTAGTATGGCGCCAGTAATACCAAAAGGAATAACCATCATTATTATCAAAGGCTGAGTATACGACTTTAACGGCACCGCCATTAGCATATAGATGAACAAAAGAGCAATAATAAAACCTTTCATCAATCCAACACCGAGTTCTGCCATTTCTTTTGCGACACCATCAGGAGATGATTTAATTGAAGGGTATTTGGCTTTGAGCTTTTCTAAAAAACCACCTTCTTCTTTAATTTCTGCCATAATGGCATTGGGATTGGATACTTTTAAGTCCGCATCGCCAGTGACGGTGCTAGAACGTTTCTTATCTATTCGAGTAATGACATCGCTGGCTTTACCCATTGTAATGGTAGCCACCGACTTAATTGGAATTGCTG
>JALWML010000080.1:4279-4706 GCA_027083915.1 Lysobacterales bacterium
GTTACGACCACGTGGTTTTAGTGTCAGTTGTACTTCGTCTTTGCCGTCTTTCATGGAGTTTCGTATATCTTCCACACCATTGTATTCGCGAATTTTATCAGCCAATTCGTTTGATGCTTTTTTTAGCTCTTCGATATTATCAGACGACAACTTAAAAGCAATCTCTGGTCCATCGCCAGGCCCTCCTAATGAGCGGTAGGCAAGAACTTCAGAACCATTAATGGCACCGACACGTTCACGCCATAATTTCATCAAGTCATCACTAACAATTAGACTATCCTCCTTAACTAGTTCAACAACGACTCTTCCATCTAACTGATTCTCTTTAACAACAGACATGTGCTCAACCACCGCACCTTTTTGTTTACCTACTTTTTGAGAGTATTGTGCATCTATGGCAATTAGTGCCTGCTCCAGTTTTGCAATA
>JALWML010000080.1:4716-7555 GCA_027083915.1 Lysobacterales bacterium
TAAATATAGTCAGCTGAAAACTGTGGGTTCATAACAAAACGCACCACTCCCGTATTAAGCATAACAATTGACAGCCCCAAGATACAAATAAAGACTAAGGTTGCCAAAAATGGACGGCGAACAGCTTTATGCAAAAGCGGTTGGTATTTGTTTTTGATGAAATTATCTAGGGCAGAATTAACTTTGCGCTGGATGCGCAATAGCCAACCTGGGTTATCAGTATCTATATCCGTCAGTTTCATGTGAGACAAATGCGCTGGTAATATAAACTTAGACTCAACCAATGAAAACAATAAATTCAGGATGACCACCCAAGCAATGGCTTCAAAAAAACTACCAAACATGGTGCCAACAAATAACAAAGGCACAAAGGCTGCAATAGTTGTCAAAACACCAAAAGTTGCGGGCAATGCCACTTTTTGTGCCCCTTTGACCACATTTTCTATGGTATGACCTTTTTCTTGAATCTCTTTGTAAGCGCTTTCGCCAATCACAATGGCATCATCCACGACAATTCCAAGCACCAAAATAAAACCAAATAACGACAACATATTAATGGTCACACCTAAATAACCCATAACCAAGAAAGTCCCTAAAAAGGCAACTGGCAATCCAACCATGACCCAAAAAGCAACTTTAAGGCGTAAAAACAGGGTTAAAGTAATCAGGACTAATAGAGCACCTAAAAATAAATTTTTTGTCATTAAGTCAATTCGACCATGCACGTAGTGGGAAATATCTGACCAGTGTGCAATATGAAGATTGTCATCCAAAGTTTTTTGTTTCTCCTCAACGTATTTTTTAACCTTATCGGTCACATCGATAATATCATCATCACCAATGGCATTGATGCGAATGGATAAGGCCGTACCACCATCAAATTTGGCAAAACGCGACGATTCAGCAAAGCCATCGGTTACCTGAGCAATATCTTTAAGCTTTAACACACTACCATTAGGATATGAGCGTACAATAATATTTTCAAATTCTTCAGCCGAGTCCTTCAAACCCAATGCCCGAACCAAAATATCACCTTTTTTGGATTTAATCGCCCCAGCAGGCAAATCCAATGAAGAAGAGCGAATCGCTAAAGCAATCTCATCGAAAGTTAAATTGTATTTTCTTAAGGTATTCTCTGAGACCTCTATACTGACTTCTAAATCCCGAGCGCCTTCAACCTTAACCGCTGAAATTCCGGGCAAATCAATCAGATCATCTCGTACATTAAAAGCAAACTCTCTTAGCTTTTTTGCTGTCACATCGCCGAATACAGAAACATATATCGCTTGAAAAGCTATGTCCAACTGACTAACAATGGGCTTTTCCACTTGTTCGGGGAATGAATTAATGCCATCAACCTTATTTTTGATGTCATTGGTGACAGTTCCTAAATCATAGGCATCGTCCACTTCAACCAAAGTTGAACCGACATTTTCTGATGCGGTACAGGTGACCTTGTCTATGCCATTGATGCCGTTTAGAGCTTGCTCAATTTTCAAACACACACCCTCTTCCACCTCTGAGGGTGATGCACCTGGAAATGCTACCGTTATATTAACCATATTAATTTGAGTCGTGGGGAACATTTCCTTGCGGATAGAAGACAAAGAAATCAATCCAACCAAAATTATGATGACCATTAACAAATTAGCAGCAACCGGATTAACCGAAAACCAATAGATCAGACCTTTACGCCAGTTATTCATTAGCAATCTCCTGAATTATTTGGCAAGTGTGAGGTCATCGCCCACTTTAATGTGCGACAGTCCAGTGGTAATGATTTTATCATTGGTATCAATGCCTGAATTAATGTAATAATAATGTTCATCGGCATAAATAATCTCTACATCTTTGTAATTCAATTTTGATTCTGGTGATAACACTTTGACCTTATTATCAAGCGTAACATAACCACGTTCTATGGGAAAAACGTGCTTGAGCGTTTCACCGTCTAATTTAACATTGACAAAAGTATTAAACCGCAAAGCCGTACTTTGTTGAGTAAACGGTTGTTCCACTTCAATGACTGCATAATTGAATAAAGTTTTGGCATCGCGCTGAGCTTCAATATGGGCAATTGTACCCTGCCATTTAACCCCTGGTGTTTCTTCACTGCTGATTTCCACAATGACATTTTGTGAACCGTCAAATTCACCCAACCCACTGTTGCGCAATTGTTCATCGGATAAACTCATGCGAATCTCGGCAATCTGCGTTGAGGCAACACTCGCCAAAGGCGTTGATAAGGTAACAAACTGACCTAAATCTACCATCTTACTGAGAATAACCCCTGAAAAGGGTGCAATAACTGTGCTTTTTTCTAAATTCCTCTTGGCAAGTTTGAGGTCGGCACGTGCGCCAGATAGTGCCGCTTTGGCACTGGCAACTTGTGGAAGGTTTAAATTTAGGGGATTAGGTTTGCCTTTTTTTCCGTATTTTTTCCAATCACTACGAGCCAAATCACTTTTGGCTTGTTGCAAATCTAAATTAGCTTGCTGTGCTGCCACATTGGCTTGAGCACGCGTTACGGCTAATTCGTAATCCACAGGATCAATCTTAACCAAGACATCACCTTTTTTAAAATTCCCACCCGTACTGAAATTATCCGATACATAAGTAATTTTACCACTGACTTCGGCAGAGATATTAATTTTTGTTTTAGGCAGCACCATACCATCTGACTGAATAGGAACCACATAATCTACAGGTGTAATTTGTATCACTTCCACCGCAGGAACTATCTTTGTATTTTCTTTTTTCTGTTCCTTTGGTTTCATTTTAATCATCATAAATGCTAATGCTAGCGTGACAAATAACACAATAAGAACAGGTGTAATTT
>JALWML010000081.1:0-7177 GCA_027083915.1 Lysobacterales bacterium
TTTCATTTGTTTACATGAAATAACTCTTTGAACTAAATTCTATTTGTATATAATCCCGCTCCCTTAAATTATAACAAGAAACAATGAAAATAAAATCGATCCTACTTTTCCTTCTATTAACAACAAGTTTTTCCATTTATTCACAGCAACTTATTTACATGGATAGCTTTGAGGCTTTGCCTGTTGTTAAAGTTCTTAATGACACCGGCATCACTTGGGCTGGCGACTACCCAACAGGCAGCAATGTCAATTGTGCCAGTAATATATTATCAGACCAAGATTGTCATCAAGGGCGGGATAATGACTTTAATAATGATAACGATGGTCATGCAGGGTTTGATTTCACAAAACTGGATAGCAATGGTACGCCTTTAGCAGCTTCTGCTACAAGTTGGTCTTGTGTTAAAGATAATGTTACAGGTATGGTTTGGGAAGTTAAGACAACCGATGGAAGCATTCATGATCAAAGCTTAAGATACAAATGGGGCGGTGTTACCCACAAAGGTAGCGGTTATGGGACATATTATTCTGACTGGGATACTTTAGTCAATGGCAGTAATTCAGCTAACTTTTGTGGATTTAATGATTGGCGAGTACCTAGTGTCACTGAAATGTTTACTATCACTGATCTCTCCGTGATAAATCCACCCATGGATACAAATTACTTTCCAAATTCTTCAGGTGTCTTAGGATACTGGACAAACTCTGCTCATTCAAATTTCCCTCTCTATGCCTGGTATATAACTATTAATGGTAGCCAGTATTATGCAACACGCAACAGCTCGAGCGTTACAGTACAACTTGTCCGCTCAGACTAATCATTGCTACGAATCATATAAGAAAACATTTTAACACTAATTAACTAAGAAGATAATTCATGAAAAACATAAAAACATTTAACCTAGTCATCGCATTAGGATTACTCACAAGCTGCGTCACTTTTTCACAAACATGCAAAACAGAAAGTGAAATCCCATCAACAGCGCCCGACAGTCGATTTACTGATAATAACGATGGAACAATATCAGATAACGGCACAAACCTCATGTGGCAAAAGTGCATAGTCGGTATAACAGGAATAAATTGCGGAACAGGCAATGGAACCGCTGTTGATTGGCAAGGTGCTTTAAACGAAGCAGAAAACAATAACTTTTTAGGCTATAATGATTGGAGAGTGCCTAATATTAAAGAAATTGCCAGCCTTATTGAACACAGGTGTAAAAACCCTGCTCTTAACACCAATTATTTTCCAAATACGCCAAATAATTTTCAGTGGTCCTCAACTCCATCTTCTAGAGTCCCAAATAACTCATGGAACATGATTATTACTGATGGCTATACAAACGATTCTGGATCTAGAGGCGCTTTTGGCTATATCAGACTGGTAAGAACAGGACAATAAAGCACTCAAACAACCACCTTAAATCGAGCAGGAGCAGTAATTCCACCTGCTTGATTTATGGCAATCTCAGTGTTGATTTTGTGTATAATTTTATGAGATTCATACCAAAAAGGTTACTGACCCCTTAAGATCTAAATAGGTAAGCTTTTGTTTTTATTGATATTTATGTTGGTTGTTTATTAAAGGGTACTGACCCCTATAATTAGACCCCTATAATTACCTTAAGGCTGTTATGTCAACAACGCATAAACGTTCACACGAAGCGACAAACACCTCTGGATTTGCCAGCAACATTTTAGTTAGAAACTTTAAAGCTGACAAGCCAAACCAAAAATGGGTAAGTGATACGACGTTTATCGGAACAAAAGAAAAGTGGTTGTATTTAGCCGTCATTATGGACCTATACTCACGAAAAATTATCGGTTGGTCAATGAGTAAAAGGAACAACGCGAAGTTAGTGTCTAAAGCATTAAAAATGGCAATAAAGAATAAGCCAAAAGATGAAATTGTTTTACTGCACTCCGACCAAGGAGCAACTTATCGAGCCAAGGATTATCTGGAATTATTTGAAGAAAACAACATTAACCAAAGCATGAGCAACAAAGGTAAATGTCATGATAATGCCGTTATTGAAAGTTTTTTTAGCCGCCTAAAAACTGAATTAATTCAGTTAGAAATTTATCAAACAAGAGAGATTGCAAAGAGTAAAATATTTGAATATATCCAAATATTTTACAATAAGGTTAGACGACATTCGTACTTAAATTACGAAACACCTGAAAATTTTGAGGAACAGTATTATAATGCTGTTTCAAAATAAACTGGTGTCCAGTGAATTGGGGGAGGTTCATACTGACCCCTTAAACTAGCTCAGCCGCACACCCCATCATTGATTCTGTTTGATTATAACTTTAAACCAATTACAATAGACAAAGAAACAAATAATATCGAAAATACAAAAAAAACAGGATATAACCATATAATTAAAAACGAATTGTTGATACTAATCATCTCTACTAAATCCTTTTCTTTCACTTTAATTATTTGTTTAAATACAAAAATAAAAAAGAAATGAATTAATATAACTGATATAAATACAATTAGAGAAATGCTGTATTTATACTCTAAAAGAATTTCAATATCTTGATTTCTTGCTATAAATAAAACTGTAGAAAATAAAATAGATAGAAAATAAATAAACATTGTGGTTTGAAGTAAATTTTCAGTTCTCTCTTTTCTATCATTATCAGAAATATAGTCTATTAACCTAAAAGCACTTAAGTATAAATAATCATTAAATTTTAATTTATCCATCATTTTTAATTATCACCTGAAATATTATTTGAATCATTTAAATCTTTCCAAAACTGATAATTAGGAATTTATAGGGCTCAGCACCCTTTTTAGTTAAAATCATAATTTCCTCGGTCTTTCTTGGATATTATAACCGACTTTAAATTGAAACAAAGATATCATAGTGTTTTTATTTCTAGTGCTTTAGAAATTTATTATATCAAGGCTTAAAAAGTGATTTGACGAATGTCAATGAGCTTTTTTAACGCAGAGATAAGGAATTTATGAAGTGCTAGAAATCTAAAATTGAGGTGACTTCCGTTAGCCGCTCTTACCACACAGCATCACGACTGTGGCTGCTCCCTTCCAGGCCTGACCAAGTCCACCGCTAGCCGTTGATAAGTGACCAACGAAAGTCGATGTGCATTATCTATTATGTTTTGTTATTTCTCAAGCACTATTTTCTTTAATAGTGGAATTGTTACCTGCTTTTTTTCAACGAGCGTTACTTGATCAAGTTTTAGCAATAATGAACTTAAGTATGACATATTCATGTCGCAATTATTTTTGAGGTAGTTCTCTATCTTGCTGTCAATTTTTATGCCTTTGTTTTCTGCTTGCTGTTTAAATACGGTTAGTGAATCTTCTCGATTGAGGGTTTTTAGCTCATGTGTTCTACCGGCTTGTAGGCGTGAACGTAAATCGGGTAGTTGCCATTGCGGGCTATTATTGGATAGCTGCCCTGCGAGGATAATCTTTTTTCCTGCTTGTTTTATTTCATTAATCCAAAAAAACAGGGCTTCTTCACGTGCTTTATTTTGTGCAATATTTTCGACATTATCTATGCATACAATATCAAACATCTCTATTAATTGTACATTTTGTCGCTGATCTAGTTCTCTGGGCTTGATTATTACGGCAGTTTTTGCACTGGCTAATAGCTGTGTGACGTATGCCTGAAGTAAATGCGTTTTTCCTGAACCTGTCTCTCCCCACAAATAAAACAGTGTTTCATCTGAATCAATAAAACTTTTCAAACTTTTAAGCACAACAAAATTTTTACCTTCAAGAAAATCGATAAAAGTTTTGGTTTGGGTGTTTTTAAAGTCTAATGGCAGCTGTTGTTCAGTCACTTTTAGGCTCATTTTTTACTTTGGAGTCATCTTTCGATTTATCTTTAGATTTTACTTTGGCTTCGGGTTTGGTTTTTTTATCTGAAGCTTTATTGGTTAAACTATACTCATCTTCATCGCCATACATTTTACTTTGCATGTAATTTTGGTGTGCAAAACGCAATAACACCATGACCACTGCCGCTATTGGCAGGCCTAACAATATCCCTACAAAACCAAAGAGCTGTCCACCTGCTAATACGGCAAATATAACTGCCACTGGATGCAGTCCAATCTTATCACCAACAAGCCATGGGGTTAATACCATGCCTTCTAACAATTGCCCTACTCCAAATACAATGAGTACATAAACCACATAAGTAGGGTCACCAAATTGCACAAAGGCAGTAATAGCACCAACAACCATGCCAGTTATGGCTCCGAGATAGGGTATAAATGATACAATGCCCGCTCCCATGCCGATTAACAGTGATAAATCTAACCCTATAATCATTAAACCAATGGAATAAATAACACCCAATGCCAACATCACCGAGAACTGACCACGTAAAAAAGCACTTAAAACACTATTAGATTCTGTCACCAATTTATTGATGGTTGGATAAACAGGTCTTGGAATAAGTTCTCCAACTCTTGCTGTTAAAATATCCCAATCACGCAACAAGTAGAAAGTAACCACAGGAATAAGAACAATATTCATCATCCAATTAACCACTACCATGCTACTTTTAGAAAGAGATGCAACGATATTTTTTGCTATACCACCTGCTTCATTCCAATGGGCTTTGAGAAGGTCTGTTAACTCTGAGAAGTTAAATATATCTGTTTGTAGACCAAATTTTTCACGCAACCATGGCGTGACATTGTCACTCAAGTATTGAAAGTATTTGGGTAAGTTTGCGATGAGATTTGATATCTGATGCTCTAAAGTCGGTATTAGGACTAACAGGATTAAGAATACAATTATCGTCATAACAATAAAAACAATAACGACTGACAGTGTGCGAGATAACTTCCAACTTTCTAATTTATCGGCAAATGGGTCAAACAAATAGGCGATAAGCGCACTAATCGCAAAAGGAGTTAATATGGGCGCAAGTAAATATATGAATATGCCCAATAGTAAAAATACTGCTAAAAAATACCAACGATTTGAATCTGCAAACATTTATTCTTTCTCCGTTTTTTGATTTTGTAAAAAGACTTTTCTATGTGTAAAAAACAAATATACATAATGTATGCCGCTACTAACAGTGAAGATAGTCACTAAATAAATTAATCCATTAAGAATATTTTCATTAAATTGATAAATAGAATAATGAGCCAACATAACCACAATTAATAGAATTTGCAATGCAGTATTAGTTTTACTCAAAAAACTTGGTTGCACTTTTTGCATTTTATCGATGGTAAAATGATAAAAAGTTGTGCCCGTAACGATGATGACATCGCGAGCAAGAACAATGATTAATAACCAGTTTGGGATAATATTTTGTACGGCAAATACTAAAAAGCAACACAACATCATAAACTTGTCTGCCAGCGGATCTAAGATTCCGCCAAGCCAACCTTCCCAGCCATATCGCTTGGCTAAAAATCCATCAAGCAAATCTGAAAACCCAGCTGCCATGGCAATATATAAAGCCACTTCGTAGTTTTTTTCTAACATAAACCACACCAAAGGTATCATCGCAAAGATACGTGCGAAAGTTATGGCATTGGGAATGTGTCTATACCAGTTCATAAGTTATTATATGAAAAGACCAACTGATTGATAGACTCTTGAGTAATTGGCAAGAGTGTTTTATCACGGTTAATCATTGATAAAAATGACTTGCTTGTTACGGTTAATTCACAGGTTAAAACCAATTGATTGCGAGTCGCCGAAACAATGGTTGAAGAGTCAATAACGGATAAACGTTCCAAATAATCTTGTACCGTCAAGATATCATCATAGCTTGATAAGTTGTTAATGACTATCTGAATGGTATGGCGTTGAATATTGGCACTGTCAATTTTAAATTGTTGAGCAAATTTCTGACTTAAGTCTTCAAATACTGAATACAATAACCCACCTACATCTCCTGTTACATCACTAAAGTGTCGCACGGAAAAATCTTCATTTCCGTAGGCATAACCCGAACGGACTTTTATTTCCTCTGGCTTGTTATCAATTGATAACAATAGATTATGAGAGACATAATAACGACCTTGCGCTTGCTTTTGCGCTTCAAATGATAAGGATTTAATTGATTGGGGCGAGACATTTATAACATCGACTTCATCCATCTTTGGGAAAACAATGTTAATTCCCATGACTTGAGCCCACTGTTTTATCCAGTACATGACAATTTCATCATCATAAGCATAGGATAACTCTGATTGACTTGGGTCTTTATTTTCAACAACCCATGCCATGACTTTTTCACGATTTTTCGGCAAAACAGAAAAATGAGCATCTGCAATGACCTTATCAATAAACTTTTCTTGCATGACCGCATAGAACCAATAGTGATATGGACTATCTTCAGACAAGTACTTGTTTTCAATCTTTTCCACATAGGAACGTTTTAAACCTGATTTAATGTTTGCTTCAAGAAAAACAGGGTTATTCAAAACATCAGAAAAAGTCTCACCCGTATTATTAACCACAATTTGAGCAAAAACCTGCTTAAGTTTCAATGTATCATTAAGGATGGTGTCATCAACCAGTATCGCACTTTTTGCTCTATCAAAAGAAGCAGCATTAGCGCAAAAGATGCTAAACAGTAATATCCCAATCAGTGTATTTTTCAAAAACAAAACAATCCTCATAATTTTAGCTGTACTGCTGTCCATTATCCCTAATTGTTGCTCATAAATAAAGCCCAGAGATAAAACTGCCTATAAATAGTAATTTGTTTAGACTCGTGTGCACAGTTGAGTTAAAATGCCCATCCAGCTATAAAACACTATAAATCACTCAATAGACAAAAAATTATGCACGAATCCACCTTAGATTCTGTTCTTTTTGCTGGACAAAATAAAGCAATACTCGCCCTTGAAGATGGTACTATTTTTTCGGGAATTTCCATTGGTTTTCAAGATAACAGCGTTGGTGAAATTGTTTTCAACACCGCCATGACGGGTTATCAAGAAATTTTAACCGATCCATCCTACGCACAACAAATCGTCACATTGACTTATGTACACATTGGCAATACGGGTTGCAATACCGCCGATGTTGAGTCTGAAAAATTACATGTGCGTGGTTTGGTGATTCGTGATTTACCCAAAACAGCCAGTTCATGGCGTAATCAAATTGCTTTAGATAAATATTTAGAAAATAATAAAATTGTCGGCATTGCCA
>JALWML010000081.1:7187-7552 GCA_027083915.1 Lysobacterales bacterium
TTGTATAACTGATTTAAATTGATTAAAAATATCCATATTAGAGTATTTTGATTAATAGAAAGAGGTCGCTTATTTTTGCATAAAATAAATTATTGTTAAACTAAACTCAATCGGTAAGCGAACTCACACGAATTTTACGTGAAAAAGGTGCGATGAAAGCCTGTATTATGACGCAAAATATTGATGAAGAGCAAGCGGTGGCTTTGGCTCAAGGTTTTGCAGGCTTGGAAAACAAAGATTTAGCCATTGAAGTGACTTGCAAAGAATCCTATCTTTGGCAACAAGGTGGTGAATTTGATTTAGCCACTAATGACTTCAATGACAACCTGAGCAATACGTACAAAGTTGTTTGCTATGATTTTGGT
>JALWML010000082.1 GCA_027083915.1 Lysobacterales bacterium
TTCTACGCGCTGAGTGTCATCCATCCGTATATACTCACCGGTTGTGGGATCTTTTTGGCGAACGCGAACAGTTGCTTGTAAGGTAGCTAAGTTTTTCTTAGCTATTTTACAATTAGCTTTGTCTTGTTGTTTTTGAACGCGCTCTTTTTCTTTTTTGTTGTATTCTTCCACATCTTTTTGTTCTTGTGTTAGTTCGCCACTATTTTCTTCTTCAGCCTCTTTTTCTTTATCTTTTTTGGATTGATAAGTTGTTTGAGCGCCCGTTGGTGTACTGGCATAAACTTTGACTTCTGCTGTTTGTTTGTCTATTGGTTTTTTTTCAGAATAATGGGTATTGCCGTCAGCATCAACCCATTTATAAAACTTCTTGGCATCAGCTTGGGTTATAATGAATAAAGCTAAAATAAGGGTAAAAATTTTCATAATTTAATCGTCTTAATATTTGGTAAGTGTATTTATAGCATAAATCAATTAGATTTTCTCTGATAAAGTTAATGTATTTGCTTAACTCGACCTACAATTCCTGATTCTAGTCGTACTTTTATTCCATGTGGGTGGTTGGCAGAGTTGGTTAGTATGTCTTTAACAATGCCTTGTGTTAAATCTCCACTGCGTTGATGGTGCTTTTGTACGACACTAACCTTTGTTCCTTTTTTGATAATTTTTCTTTGCGTTCCTGACATATTAGTTACCTTTGTTGATAGTTGGCAAAAAAATCACCCATGCGGGTAATGGCTTCTGTTAGTATTTGTTTATTGGGTAAAAAAACCAACCTAAAATGGTCTGGTTTCTTCCAGTTAAATCCAGTTCCATGTACCAATAATATTTGTTTTTGTTTTAGTAAGTCCAATACCATTTGTTCATCATTTGTGATATTGAATTTATCTGATTCCACTTTTATAAAACAATACAGTGCACCTTTGGGTTTTGTGGTTGATAGTCCGGGAATAGCATTTATCATTTTGTAGGCAGTTAATCGTTGTTGGTTTAATCTGCCATCACCGCTAATCAATTCATTAATACTTTGGTAGCCACCTAGGGCGGTTTGGATGGCAAACTGTGTAGGGACGTTAGCGCACAAACGCATTGAGGATATTATTTCTAAACCCTGAATATAGTCTTTGGCAGCATGAGTCATGCCACTTAATACCATCCATCCAGTGCGGTAGCCAGCAGCACGGTAATTTTTGGATAAGCCGTTGAATGTGACAAAAAGGACATCATCTGCTAAGGACGCGATCGAAGTAAATTGGGTGCCATCGTAAACGATTTTATCGTAAATTTCGTCACTGTAGATAATTAAATTGTGCTGACGTGCAATTTCAATAATTTCCAGCAATGTTGATTTGGAATAGACTGCTCCAGTCGGGTTATTGGGATTAATAACAACAATGCCACGGGTTTTGGGCGTAATTTTGGCTTTAATATCCTCCATGTTTGGCTCCCAGTCGTTATCTTCATCGCACAAATAATGACAGGCTTTTCCTCCAGACAAGTTGACTGCAGCTGTCCACAATGGATAATCTGGGGAGGGAATTAAAATTTCATCCCCATCATTGAGTAAAGCTTGCATTGACATTAAGATTAACTCACTGACTCCGTTGCCAATAAAGATATT
>JALWML010000083.1 GCA_027083915.1 Lysobacterales bacterium
CGCCTCATTCACACCTGCAGCAAAAAATACAAGCTCCCATGGCACCGTATAGTTAATATCCAAGGCAAAATATCCCTAAAAGATGAAAAATTCGAAATCCAATATGAAATGCTTAAAGCCGAAGGTATAGAATTTGGAGTAGGAAATGCAATAGATTTGAAGAAGTTTGGCTTTTAAATCAGGTGTGAGGTTTCAGATAATAGGTCTCAGGTTTCACAGAACCAACGTAGTGGCAGACCTATATGTCTGCCTTTTTTAATAATTCAATGAACTATTCAACGCACTAGGGGACTAAAATAGTAATATCACTGTTCTTAATTATGTATAAATATTTACTTTTCATTTTGCTTTTTTCCTTTCCTTGTTATTCTTGCTTACCAATTGAGAAAACGACAAATGATCCACCTCTATTTGTAAAAGGGAAGTGGGTACAATCAAAACCACAAGTACAGCCTAATCGAGCAAGTTATTTTAAACAATTATTAAAATTACCAATAGTTTTTTCTGCAACTGTTGAATTGACTTATACTGATAATCAAGAAATAGGCAAGTCATTGTACGTCCATGAAATTTGGAAAGGACATCTCCCAAAAGTAATTGAATTAAATGGTTTCAATAGCTCTATTCATGTTGATGACTTTGCTTGCGGGCAAAGATTAGTCGAAGGAGAAAAATATGTATTTGCAGGAGTTACAGGAAGGCGAAGTAGTCCAGTTAGAATAACTCGTGTATATAATTATGGCGAAGAAATAAGAATAACTCTAAAGAGTCCTATAAAAATTTGGATAAAAAATCATTTGATTGAGAAAAACATTAATCAATAATTTTAAACCAACTTGGCAATCCTTAACACAATAAATACCAACCATTTGATTTTAATAAAGTCTTTTCTTTGCGTTCTCCGCGTATCCTTCGCGCACTCTGCGTTACTTAAACAGCGAAGCTGTGGACGAAGTCCAAAAATATCGCATATAATAAACTAATAAATAAACATCCCATCGCCATAACTAAAGAATCGGTATTTTTGTTTTACAGCATGTTTATAGGCATTTAAGGTGTTTTCACGTCCGCACATGGCTGATACCAGCATGATAAGGGTGGATTCTGGTAAGTGAAAGTTAGTTAAGAGCTTGTCAACTACCTTAAATTGATAACCTGGATAGATGAATATATTGGTATCGCCAGTATAGGATTTGATTTCGCCTGATTGACTGGCTGTTTCTAAACAACGCACGGCAGTTGTGCCAACGGCAATGACTTTATTACCCGATGCTTTGGTTTGTTTGACTGATTTGGCAACTTCCTCACTGACCTGTAGCCATTCTTTGTGCATGATGTGATCGTTAATGGAGTCAGTTTTTACAGGTTGAAATGTGCCTGCTCCGACATGCAAGGTCACATAGGCGGTATTAATGCCTTTTGCTTTAATCTGTTGCAACAATTCTTCATCAAAATGCAAACCCGCAGTTGGTGCTGCTACTGCACCTTTTTTCTTTGCATAAACAGTTTGGTAACGCGATTTATCTTCGAGTTCATCTTCGCGTTGGATATAAGGTGGTAATGGCATGTGCCCAAACTCATCCATTAATTGGGTTAATGAAGCATCATTTTGAGTTTCGATTAAGAAAAACATGCCTTTTCTAGCTGTTGGTAAAACAGTTTGTTCACCAAAATAGATTTGAATCCCTAGTTTTATGGGCTTGCTGGATTTAAACATAGCAATGGCAGAATTATCATCCAATAATCGCTCGATAAAAACTTCCACTTTGCCACCGGTAATTTTTTTACCATATAAGCGAGCAGGGATGACCTTGGTGTTATTAAAAACCAGCAAATCACCTTTATTTAGAAACTGAATAATATCCGGGAATTGCAAATCTTGCGTTTCACCTGTATTTTTATTTAAAGCAAGCAAACGCGAACCCGTGCGTTTTTTACTCGGGTGTTGTGCAATAAGTTCTTTGGGTAGGTCAAAATTAAAATCAGATTTTTTCATCGAAACTCCACAGGAAACCACAGTTCTTGTACTACTCTTTTTTCGCCATTCTTGTAAATCAAATTAATTTTAATTGCATCACCTTTATTTATCTTAAATTTGGGTTGCATCAACATAATATGGTAACTTCCGGGCTTAAAAACGAGCTTTTCATTTGGTTTAATTGCAATTTCATCTTGGTGAATCATTTTAGCGACACCATCAACAACGATAGACTGATGAATCATGGTCATTGCAAAAGCAGGGCTGTAGGCATCGATTAATACTATTTCTTTATCAGAGGTATTCTCTAGTGTTCCGTAGGCAGCCATAACGGTGGCATTGGGCGGAGCGGCTTGTAACCAATAATCGTTAACTTCAGGCAATTGTGCATTGGCAAGTGTCGTGATACAAAGCAGTAATAGTGTCAATAAACGCATAATTTTGATACAATGGTAAAATAGAAAAGAATTTTAACCCTTTTGCGGATGATATTCGATTAAACACTAGAATTAACGATAAATAGGCAAGACTATGAAGATTTTTAGTATAAACCCAACACTTAAATCAGCACTAACTACAGGAGTAGCACTTATGACAATGGCAGCACAGGTGAACGCCGATGATACGGCAATTACTGTTTATTCTACCGCGAATGCAGGTAGTATTTCCCCGCAACAATTTCAACGACAAGGTGCAAATGTACCCGGTTATGCGATGGTCAAACAGGACCGCATGATAAGCATTAAAAAAGGGCAGTTTGAATTGAAATTTGATGATGTCACAAGTCAAATTGATCCAACTACTGTTTCTTTTAGCACACCTAATCATCCAGGTTCAGCCTTTGTGCTGGATCAAAATTATCAGTTTGATATTGTTAGCACGCAAAAATTATTGGAAAAATACACAGGACAAGAAGTCGTCGTTGAGCAAACATCAGGTGGAACTAACAAAACAATTCGTGGGAAGTTACTCGGGACAAATGGTGGAATTATTGTTCAAGAAGCAAACGGCTCAGTTATCACTTTAAGTCGATATGATAGCGTTGCCTTTCCCTCATTACCTGGAGGCTTATTAACCAAACCAACTTTATTGTGGCTGCTTAATGGCAAAAAAGTAGGCGATGAGCTAGCACGAGTGACTTATCAAACAAAAGGCATGACGTGGTGGGCGGATTATAATTTAACTTTAAGTGAAGATAACGGTGAATGCCGCATGGATTTATCTTCGTGGGTGAGTTTGCTCAATCAAGCAGGTAGTAGTTTTGAAAATACAAAATTAAAACTCATTGCAGGAAATGTTCATCGAGCACAACCACAATATCCCAGACGTAATGAAATGGTCATGGCAAAGACAATGTCTATTGCAGAAGATTCTGGTTTTCAAGAAAAATCATTGTTTGAATACCATTTATATACTTTACCAAGACGGGTTGATTTGCCTAATAATTCGACCAAACAAATTGAATTATTTCCTGCGGCAAACAACATAGAATGCTCAAAGGATTTAGTCTTTAATGGCTCACAAATCACCAATCACCACTATTACAATCCAATTGCAGACCGTAATTATATGCGCAGTGCCAAACCTAAAGTAAAGGCTTTTGTTAGTTTTGAAAACTCTAAGAAAAAAGGTCTTGGTATGCCTTTACCCGCTGGGCGTATTCGCGTTAGTCAATTGGATTCAGCTGATAACTCTTTAGAATTTATCGGAGAAGACATTATCGATCATACACCTCGCAATGAAAGAGTGACAATAGAGTTAGGTAACTCATTTGATGTGGTCGGTGAGCGCAAACAAACTAATATTATAGTTGGTAAAAACGAAATTACTGAAACTTTTGAAATCAAGATTCGCAATCAAAAAGAAACCAATACCAAAGTCAAAGTCATCGAGCCTTTATACCGTTGGAGTAATTGGAAGATTCAAAAAGCATCAGATAAATACACCAAGCAAAATTCAAGTACCATAGAATTTGATGTTAACCTAAAGCCAGAACAAGAAAAGGTTATTACCTATACAGTTCATTATTGGTGGAAATAAGCATGAATAAAGGTAGTCAAGTATTTGCTCTTGTGGATTTGGCAGTTATTGCATATTCTGTTTATATCTTTTATTCACTATATTACGAAAAAGGAATATTTGACAAACAAAAAGTGAAAGCACTTGAAAATAAGATGCCACTTTTCAAAAATAAAAAGTTTCTTTTTTATGCAATGATTACTATGAGTATACTTTTTGTTATTCGACTTTTTCAGAATGTATTGCCAGTTTTTGGTGTCACTATTTTTTAATTAACTGAATTTTAACTACCACGATACGTTGAAAAACTAAATGGACTGAGCAACAAAGGTACGTGGTAGTGTTGTTTGGGGTTTTCGATAATGAAATTGATTGTCACGCTTGGGAAAAAGCCTTTATAGTTATGGTATTTAGCTGTTTGAAAGGTGATTCGGTATTCTCCCTTGTTTGCATCGTTATCCATCCAATCCATTATGCGTCCATCATTGTCAGTGCTTCCTTTTGCGATTAATTGCCAGTTTTCTTCTATTAAATATTCAAGAGTGACTGCAATATTGGCTGCAGGACAGCCTTTTGCTGTATCAAGTACGTGTGTGGTAATTGGGCTCATGTTTTTTAATCCTCTAACAATTTATCTAAGCGTAAATGGGTTATTTTATTTTGTTCAGTCGCTGCAATATGCAGTTCTATCGCCTTATCATTTGGCAAGCGTTCATTAAGTAAGTCTAGCATTTCTTGTGCGGATTTTCCTGTAGCACATACAATAAAAATGAATCCAAATTTTTCTAAATAGTCTTGATTTCCTTTTTGCAAAGCAAACAAGATTTCATCCGATGCATGAGAAGTTCCTTTTTGTTCATTGCCTGCCCATGATGCTGTGTTGGCAAATTTCTTTTTTAAAGAATCTACATCGCCAATTTGTGGATGGTGTTTAAATGCTTCTAAAATGTCATCTTTAGAAACTTCTGACCAAATTTCATCGGATTTTTTATGCAATGAAGTTATATCTGCAAAAGGTCGAGCATTAAGCATGGCTTTAATCCAAGTTGTGCTTCCACAACACCTTTCTAGCTCGGAAAAAGCTTCTTGTCTTGGTAAATTATTGAATTGCTTAATATTCATCCAATATTTCCATTAACCCGAATACGACTTATACCGCCATCTGGGAATATATTTAATCTAAGGTGGGTAATTTTATTATGGTGCAGTAGTTCATTGGTGAAATAATGCTGTTTATCAGCTGATAATTTTGTTTCGGTGAGTAAAGCTTGCCAGTTAAGTTCTTCAAGCTTGTCATCTTTGGCATCGGGTGCATAAATACTTTCAATAGAGCATCTATCGGGATAGTTTCCTTTAAAGTGACAGGTGTCAACTTCAATTTCCTGTACAGTTCCTGCATGACCTAGTTTTAAAATTGCCCAATCTCTGTTGTTTGGTGTGCGGTTGCGTTTAGTTTCCCAACCATCACCCATATTGGTACCACGGTTTGGCATGATAAGATTGTCTTTGTGGCTAAAAAACATATCATTACAAGATAAAACTCTCCCACCATTCTCCACAGCTACTAAATCAATTACGTCATCTTTGTCCACTTGTGACCAATCAGGTTTAACTTCGCCATAAACTTTTAAACGGGCTACGCCACCATCTGGATAAATATGCAAACGCAGATGTGTCCATTCTTCATTGGAGTTAATTTCAAAGAGGTTTTGAGAACCTGGTTCTAATGGGCTTTTGGCAAGAATTTCAACCCAGTCACTTTCTGATGGTGTTCCAGTCACACAAGCTGCCTCAAGAGACGCATGAGGAGGGTGGTTGCCTAAAAAATGATTGGTATCAATATCAACACCTGCAATAACACCTCGCAATCCCAATTGAATAACAACCCAGTCGTGTCCTTCAACACGTTTTCGGCGCGATTCCCATCCATCCATCCACTTACCATGATCTGTGTATTTATCTTCTATAAAAATACCTCGACCTGGTTTAAGTAAGTTTTCCATGGGAGCGAAAAAATCATCGCTACATTCCAAAGTTTTGCCACCCGTGCGTTCAGCAGCTAGGTCTATTAAGTTTGTAAAATTATTCATATTTAGTATTGTATCCTCGTAGCCACACTCCGTGTGGTAATGCATCTTTAAGTTTTTTCGTTCCAACGCAGGAGCATGGGAACGAGGACTGTTATAAATTATAAGTATTTCCCTTTGGGTATGCCAGTAAAGTTCTCTTTGTTTTTGTCGTAAATAACCTCACCAGCCAATAAGGTTTGTTCTATGACACCAAAAACTTTGTGTTGTTCATAGGCTGACATTTTATTTTTGAACAATATTTCTTTTTTGTCAATAGTGTGCTCTTTATTCGGCTCCCAGATAACGAAATCTGCTTGAAAACCTTTTTCTATTTGTCCTTTTTGATTCTCTAAACCAACTAATTTAGCAGGATTTTCACACATCCATTTAACTAATAGCTCAATAGAATAATTATTTAATTTCAAATAGTTCCATATTAAACTTAAACCAAACTGCAATGATGAAATTCCTCCCCATGCTTGCCATAAATTTTGTTCTTCTAATCGCTTCAATTCAGGTGTACAAGGTGAATGGTCAGAAACAATAAAGTCAATTATTCCGTGCTCTAGTCCATGCCATAGAGCCTTTTGGTTGCTGTTATTTCGAATTGGGGGGCAACATTTAAATCGTCCATCACCATCAGGAATGGTCTCTGAATCCAAAATAAGATAATGAGGGCAAGTCTCTGCGGTTATCTTAACTCCTTTTTGTTGAGCCTCTTGAATCAAGCTTAAAGCTTGTGCAGAACTTAAATGAACAATGTGAACTTTACAATCGTGCTTGGTGGATAAGTAGATAATCTTTTCAATGGCGTCAACTTCCCACTTGTCTGGACGAGAGTTTAGAAATTCAGAATAACTGGATTTATCCGTAATTTTAGGCTCTTTCTCACAACTATCCAACTCTGCATGAACCAATAATGTTGCTCCATTTTTGGCAAGTATCGGCATGGCTTTTTCCAATGTTGCTGTATCACTAACGGGAAATTCATCCACACCCGAATCAATCATAAAGGCTTTAAAAGTGCTAATTCCAGCTTTGACCATGCTCTTTAACTCATTTTGATTGTTTGGAATAACACCGCCATGAAAACCAATGTCAACCCACATTTGGTCTTTAAGACAGGCTTTTTTAATATTAACAGCATCCAAGGTTGTGGTCACGGGTATACAATTTAATGGCATGTCAATGACGGTAGTTATGCCTCCTGCTGCAGCTGCTTGTGTGGCAGTATTAAAGCCTTCCCAATCAGTTCTTCCAGGCTCATTGATGTGAACATGTGTATCAACTAAGCCTGGCATGATAACTAAATCATCGTAATGTTTATGTTGACAATCTTTTGGAATATCATTTATTGAAACAATATCCATAATTATGCCATTTTCAAATAAAATGGCGGCTTCTTGTAGTTTTCCATCAG
>JALWML010000084.1 GCA_027083915.1 Lysobacterales bacterium
CGCGTGGCAATCATTATCACAATACCAAGAATGAAAAATTTCTCGTAATTAAAGGTGAGGCCAGTATTAAACTTCGTCAGATTCACGGTGATGAGGTGATAGAATACAAAGTCAGTGATAAAAAAATAGAAGTGGTTGAAATGATTCCTGGCTACACCCATGACATTACCAATACAGGTGATACCGAAATGATTTTGCTACTTTGGGCAAATGAAATATTTGATCGAGATAAACCTGACACCTATTTTCTAGAGATTTAATATCAATGCCAAAAAAGTTAAAAGTAGTAACCATACTAGGTACACGCCCAGAAATTATTCGTCTCGCTTCTGTAATGTCTGCTCTAGATAAATTTATGGATCATGTGCTTGTTCATACAGGACAAAACTATGACTTTGAATTAAATCAGGTCTTTTTTGATGATTTAGGGGTAAAAAAACCAGACTATTTTTTAGATGTTGACACCTCCTCATTAGGTAAAGTTCTTGGTGAGATATTAATTAAAACAGAAGAAGTTTTGCTTAAAGAAAAACCCGATGCTGTACTTGCACTGGGTGATACTAATAGCGCTATTGCTTTGTTGATGGCAAAGCGCATGAAAATACCAACCTATCATATGGAAGCAGGTAACCGTAGTTTTGATGCCAATGTTCCTGAAGAAATAAACCGTAAGCTAGTTGACCATATTAGTGATTTCAATCTTGTCTATACCGAACATGCACGTAGACATTTACTAGCTGAAGGTTTGCTACCCCGGTTTACTTATCTTACAGGCTCGCCCATGAAAGAAGTATTAGATGCACATAAAGAGAGCATCAATACTTCTACTATTCTCAAAACACTCGGACTAGAAAAAAATAAATTCTTTATTGTTAGTGTACACCGCGAAGAAAATGTTGATAGTTTAGAAAACTTGAAGCGAGTTGTCGATTGTTTAGGTACTTTATATCAAAACTATAAATTACCGGTGATTGTTTCAACCCACCCAAGAACACGTGCACGCTTAGAGCAAGCTGGGCTTGGTGAAAATATTGGTGATATCCGTTTCCTAAAACCTTTTGGATTTCATGATTACAACAAATTACAAGTAGATTCTTTTTGCGCTATTTCTGATAGCGGAACCATTAGCGAGGAGTCATCAATGCTAGGCTTCCCTGCTGTTACCTTGCGCCAATCCATTGAACGACCTGAGGCACTTGATACAGGTAGTATTGTATTATCAGGTTTAGATAAAGATGTTTTGTTGCAAGCGGTAGAAATAGTTACTCAAGAAGATGACCTGTATCCACGAAAAGAAATCCCTGCTGAATACGTAATTAATAATACCTCTTTGCGTGTTATTAAGTTAATTCAAGGAACTGCAAAACTAACCAACAGATGGCGTAATCTTGATGATTTTAGTCGTTATGATTGGGAAAAATAATTGAAAATATTAATCCTTCATCGTTATTTCTGGCCACAAGCCTACCCTTATGCTCAAATGCTCAAAGATATTGTTGAAAAACTATCAACCGAGCATAGGCTCTCCATCTTGACAACAGATAGTGGAGAAAAAACAGAAAATCATATTAGGCAGGAGTGGGGTAAAAGAAAAAAATTAGATATAA